>JAJRVO010000584.1 GCA_024277275.1 Chloroflexota bacterium | reverse complement strand
CAATTAGCAATTAGCAATTAACAATTAGCAATTAGCAATTAACAATTAGCAATTAGCCATTAGCCATGCTGCTTGCCTTAATGCGATGCCGTTTGTTCCGGCTGGTCGTTGGCAGGCGCGACAACTATCTCTGGGCTATTTTCCGACTGCCCCCGTTCAGTTTGACCGGACCCATTCACCCGAAATTGGGCCGTAGCCGTCCGTAGTTCCTCGGCCAGCGCCGACAACTCCTCGGCTGAAGCGACCACCTCTTCAATCTGGGCGGCCATCTCCTCGGTGGAGGCGCTTACTTCTTCTGTAGCGGCGCTGTTCTCTTCGGCAATGCTGGCTACGCCTTCCATTGCATCGGTCACTTCCTGGGCGTTGGCGGCCATTTCTTCTGATACTGCCGTATTTTCCTCAACTACCGCGCTAACCGCCTCGCCGGCAGATACCACACCTTCGCTCTTCTGCTTTAATTGGGTCACTGCTTCACTAATCTGTTCGGCCATATCTGTGGCCTCTTCAGCAGCCTGCAAGATGTCTTGCAGCGATTGAGCCGTATCCCCGGTCAACCGGGCGCCGTTGTCTACTTCGACCACGGTGTTTTCCATAGAGGTGATGGCCTCGTTGATTGTTTCCTGAACTCGTTCAATCAGGTCGTCGATGTCGCGGGTGGCCCCCTTAGAATCTTCGGACAGCTTGCGGACCTGGTCGGCTACTACGGCAAAGCCCCGGCCATGTTCTCCGGCGCGGGCGGCTTCTACGGCGGCGTTAAGGGCCAGCATATCGGTTTTGTCGGCAATGTCGTCAATGGTTTCTACAATCCGCCCAATTTCTTTGGACCGATTACCCATTTCTTTGACCTTCTCGGCGGTGACGGTGGCCCGGGTGCGGATGGTTTCCATACCCTGGCCGGTTTGCTCAACGGCTGTTACCCCGTGGCGGGCGGCTTGGGCCACCTTGGCATTGGCTTGGGTAACAGAGCCGACAATCTGGCCCACTTGTCCAACAATGCCGTTCATTTCGCTAATTAAGTCTGACGTTTTTTGCATTCCCAGAGCCTGTTCCTGGGCGCCCCGGGCAATACCCTCGGCAGCAAGGGCCATCTGCTCGGCGTTGCCGGTGGCTTCGGTGATAGATTGGGTTTGCTGGGATGTACCCTTGGCTATCTGCTGCATTGTGGTGGCTACCCCCTGGCTGGCCTGGCCGGCCTGGTCGGCAGAGGCGTTTAGTTGCCGGCTGGCGCCGGCTACTTGCATAGAGCCTTGTTGCACCTGACCAATCAAATTGCTCAGATTGGCAATCATGCGGGTAAAGGCATTGCCTAGCGCGTCCTTTTCAGATTGAGGCGTAACGCGGATGGTCAAATCGCCTTGCGCGAGGCGACCGGCAGCGTGGGCCATTTTTTGCTGGTAGGCAATCATCCGGCTAAAGGAGACGCCCAGTACGTCCTTGTCAGATTGGGGCGTAACGCCGGCGGTTGTATCACCCTCAGCCAGGCGACCGGCGGCTTCGGCCATCTGTTGTTGGTAAGAAATCATCCGGGTAAAGGCATTGCCCAACACGTCTTTGGTAGATTGGGAGACAATATCAACGGTCACATCGCCTTGAGCCAGATAGCCGGCAGTTTTTGCCATTTTTTGCTGGTAGGCAATCATCCGGTTAAAGGAGACGCCCAGTACGTCCTTGTCAGACTGAGGCGTAACATCGGCGGTTGTATCACCCTCAGCCAGGCGACCGGCAGCTTGGGCCATTTGTTGCATATAGGCAATCATTCGTTGGAAAGCGGCGGCCATGTTGCCCAACTCGTCCTTACTGTTGATTTCTACAGATTGCTTCAAATCACCTTTAGCAATGCCTTCGGCGGCGCGGGTTACAATATTTACGGTATTGGCAATGCTGCGCGACAAAAAGAAGGCTATCAGCAAACCGGCCACCGCGGCTGCCGCGCTAACGCCGATTACAGTCCATGTTGCCATTTGAGCGGTCTCTTGCATATTGACCAGGGCTGAGTTCTTACCGTTTTCAGCCGCGACCAGAATTTTGTCCAACATCGGCTCAACCTTGTGTACGGCCTCCCGATAGGTTTTTATGCCGGCCGCAATCTGTACATCGGCCTGGACTAACTGGTCAAACAGGGCTTTATATTCATCGGCCAGGTTGACCAGTTGCGCCTGTTCAGCCGGGGATAAATCGGTTGCGGCCACATTTGTCTTGAAACGGGCCACCGTTTCATGCAGGTCGGCCACATACTTTTCATCACCCCGCAGCAGGTAATCCTTCTCATGACGACGCATAGTCAGCATATCAATAGTCAATTGGTCAAGATTCTCTGCTTCGACAACTGCCTCGATTTCGTGAACCTTCTCCCGAAACTGGCCTTCCAGGCCGGCGTCTACATGACCCCGTTGTTCCAACAGGTCTACCACGGCCAGAAACGTGGACGCATATTCGCTAATGGCCTGGTCCATAACCTCGATCTGGTCAACATCCTCTGCGTGGATTTCCAGCCGTTTGATTTCGGCTATATTGGCGTGGATGGCGGCGACTTCCTCTTGCGCCTGAGTTACGTATTTGGCCCGGGCCTCTTCAAAACCAAGGTCCTGATAACGCAACTGATAGTCCTTTTCATTGCGCCGGGCCATCAGCATGGCGATATCGGTTTTAAGACTGAGTTCGGTAATGCGAACATCCGTATTGAGAAGATCATCAACCGTATTCTGAGCGCTGCTCTGGCTGACCAGAGCAATGACGCTAACGATGATGGTCAGGCCAATCATCACCAAAAAAACTGTAATGAGTTTGTTTCTTATCTTTAGATTATTGAACCACTTAAACATTTTATTTCTCCTCTCTGAGAATAAAATTTGTGTTTCGTTCCCAAACTCCTATTTGAAAACGAGGTTAGTAATGAGAATTAAATAACTGTCCCTCAACGTTGTAATTGGTAAATGGTAATTGGTTATTAAGCCAATCCCTAATTACTAATTACCATTTACTGCGCTCTGAAATGAGACAGACAGTTATTTAATCCCGATTCCTTATCAAATGAGAATGAATATATCT
>JAJRVO010000583.1 GCA_024277275.1 Chloroflexota bacterium | reverse complement strand
TAACATTTTTATGGGACACAGATGAACACAGATTTCACAGATTTTTGTTTAATTTTTTACCATAATCTGTGTTTATCTGCGAAAATCTGTGTCCTATTCTCTGGCTTTCAGAATGTTACTTTGTGACCGTGCTGAGTATATTATTTCTGGACAAGGACATTTTATTTCCAAACCAGAACCAAATAGGATACGGGAGTAGGGAGTAGGGAGTAGGGAGTAAGGATTTTTCCCATACTTCCTACTCCCTACTCCCTACTCCCCGATTATACAAAATTTTCTTGCCCAAAAACAAAGTCTAAATTGCTAAGACACTAATTATTTTGAAAGGATTCCAATGTCTCAAGCCAATCGTTTTCTCCGAGCCTGCCGACAAGAACCGGTAGACGCTACGCCTGTCTGGCTTATGCGTCAGGCCGGGCGCTATATGTCAGAATATCGCGCTCTGCGCCAAAAACACTCTATTTTAGAACTCATCAAAACCCCGGACCTGGCTACCGAAGTTACTATGCAACCGATAAACGCCTTTAACCTTGATGCGGCCATTATCTTTGCCGATATTTTGCCCATCCTGGAAGGCATGGGGTTAGGGTTAGAATTTATCAAGGGCGAAGGCCCGGTTATCCACAATCCTCTCCGCACCGCCAGCGATATTGAAGCGCTAACGACCCCGCCACCGGAAGAAACAAACGGTTACACCCTGCAAGCCATCAAACAGGTTAAAACCGAGCTAGACGGTAAAATCCCACTCATTGGCTTTTCGGGCGCGCCGTTTACGCTGGCCAGTTATGCCATTGAGGGCGGTTCTTCTCGCAACTACATTTTGGCTAAAAGCCTGATGTACGGGCAACCCAAAATCTGGCATAGCCTGATGGAAAAACTGGCTACTATGGTCGGTAATTATCTAAAGGCGCAAGCCGATGCCGGAACCGATGCGCTGCAACTATTTGATAGTTGGGTCGGCGCGCTCAGTCCCGCTGATTATCAAGAATTCGTGTTCCCCCATTCTCAACGAGCCATAGAAATTGCCAAGAGCGGGCGCGATGTTCCTCTGATTCACTTTGGCACCGGCACATCAGGCATGTTGCCACTTATGAAAAAGCGGGCGGCGACGTTATCGGCGTTGATTGGCGCATAGACATCGGCCAGGCCGGCCAACAATTAGGCGACGATGTAGCCATCCAGGGCAACCTTGACCCGCTGGTACTCTTTGCCCCCATTCCAGAAATCAAAAAACAAGTCCGGCGAATTATAGACACGCTCAAAGGCAGCCCCGGTCACATATTTAACCTGGGGCATGGCATCCTAAAAGAAACGCCGGTAGAACACGTAGCCGCATTAGTTGACTACGTACACGAGTACAGTTCTGGATAAACACAATAAAAGCGTGTTATCCCTAATATCAAACAATATATTGTTAAAGTGGGATGTTTTTACTGTAAATTGACATAAAATCACCTAAAGATGGGTCATCGGAGATTGTATGACTAAACGAGTTGCTCTAATACTTTCGTACGGTTCGCCTGATTCTATCGACACCATGCCGTACTATTTATCCGACATTCGGGGCGGGCGTCCTATGTCGGAAGAATTTGTTAAAGAATTTCAAGATCGATATTCGCTGATTGGCGGATCGCCCCTGACCAAATTAACCTACGAGCAGGTCAAGAAAACCAGCGAGGAATTACAACGGCGCGGCTATGATATGCCCGTCTATCTCGGTATGCGCCACTGGTCGCCGTGGATAAAAGATGCAGTTGGGCAAATGTTCCTGCACGGCGTTGAAGAAGCCGTGGGCATTGTAATGACCCCTCACTACTCAAAAATGAGCATTGGCCGGTATTGGGCTAAAATTGACGAGGCCCAGCAAATACACGGCTCAAACATAAATTTCTCCCTGGTCGACTCCTGGTATCAGCAGCCCAAATTCTTGCAGGCGCTGGAAAATCACGTCCGGGCCGGGCTGGAAAAATTCTCGCCGGACGCGCGTAACAAGGTCAAAATAGTCTTTTCCGCTCACAGCTTACCGGAACGGCTAATTAAAATGGGCGACCCCTACGACGACCAGCTTAAAGATAACGCCAAAATTGTGGCCGAACGGCTGGGGGATATCGACTGGATGTTTTCTTACCAAAGCGCGGCCCACACCGGCGAACCCTGGCTTGGTCCCCAAATTGAGGATGTCGTGGTCGACCTGGCTAAAGAAGGGTACAAACATGTGCTGGTTGCGCCCATCGGCTTTGTGTGCGACCACGTAGAAATCTTGTTCGACATCGACATTGAAGCCAAACAAATTGCCGATGAACACGGCATTCAGTTAGAGCGCATCGAATCGATGAACAGCGACCCGCTCTTTATTGGGGCGGTAGCCGACGCGCTGCTAGAGAAGGTGGCGGAGTAAGGCTTAAGATGACACACGTTACTATCATTGGCGGCGGCATTGCCGGGTTAGCTACCGCTTTTTACTTACAAAAGAAAAGCCGCGAAGCGGGAACGCCCATCAAATACACGCTGCTTGAAAACGCGCCTAGTTTTGGAGGCAAAATCACCACCCAAACCATCGACGATTTTGTCATTGAAGGCGGCCCCGATTCCTTTGTCACCATCAAACCGGGAGGCACGCAGCTTTGCCGAGATTTAGGGCTGGAAGACCGCATCACCCCTACAAATGACCACAATCGCAATGTTTTTGTAGTAAAAAATGGAGGGCTAGTTCCATTTCCCGGCGGTTATCGGCTCACTGTTCCCACTCAGATTATTCCCTTTGTTCTGTCGCCCCTGATTTCGCCGCTGGGCAAACTGCGTATGGGTATGGAGTTGTTTATCCCGCCTCGCAAAGAAACGGGGGATGAAAGCCTGGCCGATTTTGTCCGTCGCCGCCTGGGAGAAGAAGCGCTGGATACAATTGCCGGACCAATTATGGCCGGTATCTACGTGGCCGACCCCGAGCAATTGAGCATCCAAAG
>JAJRVO010000582.1 GCA_024277275.1 Chloroflexota bacterium | reverse complement strand
TTGTTGGCATTTCAGAGCAGAATTTCCAGAATGATAGAATTTTGATTCGTTAATTCTGCCAATTCTGCTCTTACACCGGCAAAAATCAGCCCGACTGAGTAGTTATCGGCGGCACAGTTTCCAAAACGGGAATTGCTGGTTCGTAGTAACCGCTTTAGCGGTCAAATTTAACGGCTAAAGCCGTCACTACCAACTATTAAATTATCCGGACCCAGCGCCAGTATCTTGAATAAGTGAGGAAAATTCTTTTGCTTTCTCTGAATTGACAAATCTGAGGAGTGGCGAGGTTTAGTCTATACCCCGTCGAGCAAGAGTATATTTATATAAAATACCAATTAAGAACAAGGAGGTTCATGATGTTAGGAGGTTTTGCTGATAAAGTTGCCTGGGTTAATCTGAGCGACGGGAGTGTAGAGTATAAAGGCGTTGATGAAGAAGACGCTAAAAAATATATTGGCGGGCGCGGTCTGGGCGTAAAGTATGTTTTTGACAATGGCGCCGATGTTGACGCCCTATCACCCGACAATATTCTGTGCGTTATGACCGGCCCGCTGTCCGGCACCGATGTCAATATGAGTGGACGTTTATGCGTGGTGACCAAGTCGCCATTGACCGGCACCGTGACCGATAGCCATATGGGCGGTTGGACCGCAGCCAAGCTGAAATGGGCCGGCTTTGATGCGTTGGTTTTTAAAGGCAAGGCCGACAAGCCGGTGTATGCCTACGTTGAAAACGGCGAACTTTCCCTGCATGACGCCTCTGATGTGTGGGGCAAGGGCGTTCATGACACGCTGAAGGCCCTGCGCGCTAAACACGGCGAAGATTGCGATGGTATGGCTATTGGCCAGGCCGGTGAAAACCTGGTTAAGTTTGCCTGCTGGATCAACGTTGACGACCGGGCTGCCGGACGAGGCGGCACCGGCGCAGTCGGCGGCAGCAAAAACTTAAAGGCCATCATTATCAAGGGTGATAAAGCCAACAAGCCTCAACCGGCCAATAAAGAGGCCGATAAGGAAGCTCGAAAAAAGGCTTTGGCCGGTATTATGGCTGAAGAAAACATCACTTCGCCAAAGAAGGGTGGATTGAGCGTTTACGGCACTAACGTGCTGATGAACATCACCGAGAGCATGGGGGCCTTGCCTGCCAAAAACTCGCAGTTCACCGCTTTTGGGGCTGGCAAGGCCGAGAAAGTTTCCGGCGAGTATGTTAATGACAACATATTGGTGAACGATCCTACGTGCCACGCTTGCCCGGTGGCTTGTAAGAAGGAAGTTGAGGTGACTGAAGGTCCCTTTAAGGTTCATATGGAAAGCGTGGAATATGAACCGGCCTGGTCATTAGGCGCTAACTGCGGTAATGATGATATCACTGCCGTAGCCTACATTATCGACCTGGCCAATGACTATGGCTTGGACGCCATTGAGATTGGCAATGTGCTTTCGGTTTATATGGAAGCCAGCCAGCGAGGTTACACCAATGGCGACGGCAACCTGGAATGGGGCGACGCCCAGGGTATGGTAGATACTGTCCGCAAAGTTGCCATACGTGATGGCGTGGGCGACAAGTTAGCCGAAGGAACGGCGGGGGCCGCCAAAGCCTGGGGCCACCCCGAGATTTCGATGGATGTAAAAGGCCAGGCCATTCCGGCCTACGACCCGCGCGGCTTGAAAGGCATGGGCATTGCCTACGCTACCAGCAACCGGGGCGCTTGTCACCTGCGGGCTTACACCCCCGCCGCTGAAATTGGGGTAATGCCTTACGGTTCGCTAAAAGTTGACCCGCTGGCCTGGGAAGGCAAAGGCGGGCTAACCAAAGTCTTTCAGGATGTGCATGCCGTCTCCGACTCTTTTGACATTTGCAAGTTCTCTGCTTTTGCTCAAGGTATGGACGAATACACGGCTCAATATAACGCCGTTACCGGCATGAATCACAGCGCCGATGAGATGCTTCAATGCGGCGAGCGTGTCTATAACCTGGAACGCCATTACAACAATCTGGCCGGCTTTGGCGAAGGCTCCGATTATCTCCCCAAACGCTTCCTTGAAGAGCCTAGCACCATGCCCGGCTCCGAAGGGCAGGTTTGCGAACTCGACAAGATGCTTGAAGAGTATTATGCCGAGCGAGGTTGGGTTAACGGCGTAGTGCCCGAAGAGAAGTTGAAGGAATTAGGGATTAAGTAATACGACCGCCGACGGTTGAGGATTGACCGCCGGTAAGTAAGCATCTAAAAATAAGTTCAAAAGGAGTCAAAAAGTGCACTTTTTGACTCCTAAAACGAGAAGTTATTTTTGGACGGTCACTAAGTATCCTTAAAATAAAACAGTAGCGGGAACTCAAGCTCTCGCTACTGTTTTTTTATTTCTGGAGAGGGTGTGATACTTTTAGCGCCCCGGCGGAAAGATGCTAATTTCATCTCCCTGGGAAATATTTGTAGCCGGCCCCTCAATATAACTCACGTCTTTACCGTTTAAGAGGACTCGCCACATCGGCTTGATTTTGTAGACTTTTTCCGTCGTAAACCAGGGCGTGCCGGTCGCGTCGACACGCTCACCGCCCAGCCAGTTGATATCAAAAACCTCTTTGCGGGCATAGGGGAAATAGTTGAAGAATTTTTGCAGGACGGTCTTTATCCGCGCTCCGTCAGGCAAATGCATTTCCAGGTTTCCCCGTCCGGTCACTGTTCGCATTCTGGCAAACAGGGAAACTTTTACCGAGAAATCGCCGTTATCCAGAGCCAGCGCGGTGTGATAGCCGGTTATCATCATATGCAAATGCATACTCAACAGCTTGTTCCACCCGGCTAAAGCCGCCGGAACAATTGCCGAATTGGGCATCTCTTCCGACAAAAAACGGGCAAAGGTAGCATTGACCAGGCTGACGGCTCCGGTCACGTACAGTTCCGGCACGTGTATCTGCCGGGGACCGTGACCGGCATGTATCTGCCCGGCCCGGAAAAGGTAGCGGGCAAAGTCATCGCCAAAATCCAAACCCAGAGTACGGGCCAGCCAGACGGTCATAAAGCGGCGACGCTCGGCCAGATGTTCTTCGTCCGCGCCTTTTTCCCAGCCCAGAATAGCCGCCGTCTCGTGGTTTTGGAGCAGGTAATCGTAGTTACCCACCACCAACTCAGGGCCGCGTCTAAAAAGAGGTTCGATGGTTTCCAGCATCGCTTCGATGTCGGCCTGCCCCAGACTCAAAAACTCGCGCATCCGCCGCCATTCTTCTTCCGGGGCGGGGTCAAGGTTGCCCAATTCCCATCCCTGCGATTTACCGTTCTGTCCGTTGAGCTTTGCAAAGGGGTCCGTCATTTGTCTCCTCCAAATTCTATGGCGTTATTGCAGCTATTCAGCTTGCACAAGAAATGACCCTTTTTTACAGGTAATTGGTAATTGGTAAATAGCAATTGTTTTTTATGTTACCCCAATTACTAATTACTAATTACTGCCATTTCAGCGACTTTGAATGGAATAGTTGAATAGTTGCACATTACCTAAAC
>JAJRVO010000047.1 GCA_024277275.1 Chloroflexota bacterium | reverse complement strand
TATGCATAACAATAAACTCAGCGGGACCTTGCCCCCGGAACTGGGACAGCTATCCAGTTTGAAAAAACTTGATCTGGAAAACAACCAACTGAGCGGCGCTATCCCGGCTGAGTTGGGCCAGTTGACAAATCTGGAAACCCTCAATTTAAATAACAATGATCTGAGCGGGCCTATTCCGCCGGAGTTGGGCCAGTTATCAAACTTGCGCGGGCTTTTTTTGGCCGGCAACAACCTAAGCGGATCCATTCCGCCGGAGTTGGGTCAACTAACCCATTTGTGGATGCTTAACGTTAATTACAATAATTTGAGCGGAAATCTACCTGGTAATCTACAAAACTTGCCGGGTTCGGGCTATGACTTTCTTAACCGTAATGAGGACTAACCCTATAACTCAAAAACTATTTCAGGCTATTAATTTTACGCCAGTTGCTACGTATCATCTCAAAAAATAGGGGCGAGGCCACTCGGATTGAAGGTCTCGGAACAAACAAACTGCGCTCCGAGTGGCCTCGCCCCTACACCACCCCCGAATTATTGAGAAGATATGGTTGCTACCTTAAAAATCTAGCGAAGCTCCGCCAGCGCGTTTTGGAGCGCTTCGGCTACCACTGCGTGCCCATGGGGAGTCAAATGGGCCTGGTCAATGTATAACTCTTCATCTGCGCGCTGTTGCAAGATGGGCAGTAAATCCAAATAGGCAATGCCTTCGGCTTCGGCAAAGTCTGCCAGCCATCGCTGTGGTTGGTCAAGTTCCGGCAACTCAGCCTGGGTCTCAACCTGGATTGATACGGGGAAAATAACCAAAAACAACTCAAAATTATGTTCGTTGCCCAGAGTGGCTATCTCGGCGATACCTTGCTGGATCTTCTCATTTTCGGATTGCTCCCAGGCCAGACCAAAATCATCGCTTCCCCCCTCAATCACCTTAATTAGAGCCTCCGTGTCGGTCTTCCAATGTCCGGCCTCCCAGGGTTCGCGATAACGATAGCGAAAACCTGTATCCTGTTCACTCTGCTGGGCGCGTTGCTGAACTATTAATTGATAATAATATGTATAAAATGCCGACCGGTTGAGTAGCATATTATTAAGTACAGTCACCCACTTTGGCGATGTAGGAAATGGGCGGGAGTCGTTCAAGTATACTCCCAAAATCACCAAGTCCGGTTCTAGCTCCAAACCATTTCTTTTGAGCCAGAGCAGTTCTTGTTCAGTGCCATAATCGCCAACGCCGGCGTTAACAACCTCAATGCCAAGAGATTCTTGTAATCGCTTAACAAAGGTATCCTCCTGTTCAACGCCCCACCCGGCTGTAATTGAGTCTCCCACGGCAATAATCCGTTGTTGACCGGGCGGTTTTGGAATAGTCACCATCTCATTTCTTAGCCCCTGCCGGCTGATTGTAAGTTGGTGAGAATATCCCCGGTAAATGTACGTACCCTGGTAATTGGGGGTCCAACGCCAGCCTAAAACCGGATCAAGCCGCATACTTTTGATTTCCGGCAAAGTCTCAACGCCCACAAAGAGTCGAGCAAATAGTTCTAACAATACAAAAGCCAGCAATATACTGCTAATGGCAATAATTAATTTTTGACGCATATCACTCCTGTAAAACGTAAACTTGATACACCCCCGCCACATCAAAAATCTGCTGTAAGTACAGATTTTCTAACGATTGCAGGGTGTCAACATCAATCATTTCCGGCTGTTCCTGTAATAAAAAATCCAGTCCTGAACGATGGATGAGTACGTGAGTTGCCCCGGCTTTTTGCCAGGCTTGCGCAATGGCTTCAGTGGAGCGGTATTGGTAAACCAGGTGCGGAAACCGGTCCAAGATACTGTCCGGTTGGCAATCAAGCCGGCAATAGTAACTGCGCGGTTCCCACAAAAAGACAACCCTGGCGTTAGGGGGCAACTGTTGATTGATTTGCTGCATTGCTGCGTAATGAGCGCCCAATCGCCGGGTCAGATATTCATCTCGACTTTCCAAACCAACCACATACGGCGCAGGATTAATTTTGAGGGTTAGCAACCCCACATCGACGATAGTTAAAACCAACGCCAGACCCACGGCAATATTCACAAAACGACTCACCGAAAATTTCGACAGGTCAAACTGTGGCAGTTTTACCCAGACCCACCCGGCCAGCGGAGCCAAACCCACCAATCCCGGCAAAAGCAACCGCGATTGCCACAATGAGCGAGACCAGATAACGCCCAATGTCCAAAAGGCAAAATGCGCCAGAACGTAAATCAGCAAAACATTTGCGATTTTGGATTTTGGATTTTGGATTTTGGATTGAGAGGCGTTGTAATGATTATGGAAAAGAGAATAAAACAGTATCAGGGGCAGAAAAAGTAACAGCAATGGTCCGGTTCGGCCATCCCAAAAATTGACATCGCGCACACCCAGCGTTAGCAGCCAGGGTAAAGTTAACAATGTGCCGGGCCGCCAGCCAATGCCCGTACCCGCCGAGGCATACCACTCGGCCCGAAAGCTGTCCCAGTATTGGCCGCCTAACAGGTCGGATAAAAAAGGGTAAACCGGATTGCCCGTAAAAACCCAATTTTTTACGTACCAGGGTAGGGCAATCAGCAAAGCAACCAGAGAAAAAATAGCAAGGTTTGAAATTCCGGCAAAACGTGATGCGGGCCACCAACGGTTGCTTGGCGTGATGCGTGAAACCCAACAAGTGCGCCACAAGATCAGTCCACTAATAACTAGAGGAGTTACGAAACTGGTATACTTTAACCCCATCGCCAGCCCGGCAAAAAGCCCGCCAAGAATAAGCCAGCGCCGATTTTGGATTTTGGATACTTCGGCCAGGCTCAACACAGGTTTTGGATTTTCGATTAGAGACTGGAGACTTGTCCTGAGCGTGGTCGAAGGGTTGGAGATGGGAGATTTGTTCATTGCTAATTGTTCATTGCTAATTGCTAATTGATAATTGATAATTGCATATATCGCCGCCAGTTGGTAGAAAGCCAGGGCTAAATCATTGTAAGCCCAGGCGGCCAGGGTGCCGAGCATAGGCATGCCGGCTAAAATAACTACGGCGGGCCAGGCTGCTTTTTGCCCCAGGAAACGGCGGGTTGTCAAATAAACCAGGCCGACCAGGAGCAATCCAAAACCGGTATGCAGCAACTTGGCGGCAATATCGCCGCGCAGGAGCATAGCCCAGGCAAAAAGCATTTCCATAAGCGATGGGAAGTTGAAGTGTGGGACATCAAAGCCGCCCGTAATGCGTCCGGCCTGCAAATAGAGTTTGGGGCCGGTCAGGTGATAAAACAGGCCGTCCCAATCGGTGGGGGGGAGTAAGGCCAGAAGCAAAGCAAAAAGGCCAATCAACAAGAGGTAGAGCGTTGTCAAGCGGTTGGGCAGATTGACGGGTCGCCAACGGAACAATTGCCGGAAGAATGCCCTCAGTTGCGGTACAACAATTATGCTCAACGCCACCGTGATTCCATAGGCAACCAAAGGTTGAAAGAGACCAATCAGGCCCAATCCCAAAATGAGCAGGCCCATCGCTCCCAACCCCAGCCCCGTTCCAAAAACAAACCGCTCGGCCAGCGACAGGTCAAGAGGCAAGAAGTGTTGTAATAGTAATGAACCCAGCCCCAATCCAACCAGCATTAACCAGCCCGCTACCAGCAGGTTGAGCAAAGATTGACCAATTGCCAGCGCATTAGCCGCCGAAAAGGGTTTTTGCACGGTAAAAAAGCTGCCGAGTGTAAAAAATATCCACACCACAAATAGACCGGCGAACAGTCCTTTGGCCCGCTGGCTCATCATTTTTGCTCCATTTCAACAGCCGGTTGCAAACTCCGCCAACTGACAACATAGAGAACAAGCATTAGCGCCGGAAATAAGCCATGCATCATTACGTGTTCCCAATCTCCTTCCAGCGTGGCGACAAAAACGCCCCACATAAAGATTAACAACCCTATTTCAATCAACGCAATAATCCAATCGTTTCGACCCTCTCTCTCTTT
>JAJRVO010000581.1 GCA_024277275.1 Chloroflexota bacterium | reverse complement strand
CGCTTGAGTAAGGATTATGAAGTCTTACCTCAAACCAGTGAAGCCTTCATCTATGCGGCTATGGTCAACTTAATGCTTACTCGTCTAGCTCGCAATCCTGCCATTTCTCCCTGAATTTGATTTAAGAAACACGTTCTAAGGTTTTAATGGTTTCCACGCAAACAGATCAAAATCCTGTTTCAAGTCAGCTTGAGCAATTTATACAAGAATTCAATGATACAGACGATTGTCGTAGCAAATGTAACGTTGATGATTTTTTTCTAAATCGATTTAAGACTGAAGTTGAAGCCTTTTTTGAGCAAGCAAAAAATCTGGAAAGACCTAAAAGCCGGGAAAATAAAGGGTTTGTGGGGATAACAGAAGACTTGCGAAAAATAACTAAAACAGAGGGAAAAGCTTGTAGTTGCCGAATGTGCGGCAGGATAGGAGATGCAATTATTGCTTTAGAAGCGCCGGAGAATATGCAACTTGAGCATACGGATTATGCATTTGATAATTTGTGCAAAGTGATTGGGAAATTGCACAAAAGACATCCCTCAGAAATAGAAATCCATAGAAATTATAACGCATCATCTTCTAAAGAGAATTGAAAAGGAATTGTATCAAATCCCACATTATCAAGTGCAGCTACAGCTTTTTCTATATCCTTTGATTTAATTGATTCTTTTGTGATTTGGTTCAGAATTTCTTCGGCTTTTTCAAACTGTGTAGAAGTATAAGTAGTCCATTGATGTTGATACGCTAAAGCGTCATAGAAAGCAAACAGAACCTCTAATATTGGATCATCTGGCGACTTATCCTCAAAGTCACGGATTGTGTGCAGGATTTTGTGGACATAAACACTTGCATTTGGAGTTCCAGCATAAGGTTGTACATTTCGGATTGATTGAAGAATCAACTTTGTAAAATGTGCCCGAATGATTTGCAGATAATCTTCACTTACCTGTCTTATAGGTTTTTTATGAAACTTGAGCTTACGCGCGATTTTACTGACAGGTGACCGGTCTTCTGTTTTGTATGCTTCGCTTTCTATGATTCCAGAAGCAACATCTGTTTTTTCAATGGTGTATGTACTTTCTAAAAAGGCTGCTTTTTCTGCATGGGATTTAGTATCCCAAGAAGAATCTATTATAGATGACTGACTTCCTCTGTCTTGTGAGGAGTTTGAATCTGGAATTATTTGATTGGTTGAGGCGAGAGCTTCCATAAATAACTCGCTATTTTGCAAATATATATTCTCTTAATGTAGTCAATTTATCTTGCACCATAGTATCTGCCTTTTCTAAAAAACTGAGAGCATAGTCTGCTGGAATTTCAATTTCTTCACCTTGACGAAAAACGTCAATATCTAGGTAAACTGAGACTTCTGGGTAGCTTGATAAGACAGATGCGTAATTACTTGGTTTATCGGGTGCAAAATTATATTTTTGAGTGATTTTAATATGATTGGGTATTTCCTTCCGCTTCATAGGTCCCACTACAACACGCAATTCAAGTTCATGATCTGAGCCTACTGCGACATATGACATATCATTTACACCTGACGGAAAGAGATTCGTTAATGGTTCATCTTGTGCTAAGAATTTAAGGTTTAGAATATTGTTAATTTCTTCAAACCTCATATTAGTTGGAATTAAAAACTGTTGTCGGAATCCAAGTCGTTTAAATGTTTTTATTTCAAGTGAGGGGGGGAGTATTTCTAAAGCACCTCTAACATCGTTTATATAATTATCTGTTCCACTATAATCCCATTCATAAGAAAAAATATTATGTCGTACTGCAAGAGTACAATGTTTTTCGTAGTCGTGCAGAAATACATACAATCTGTTGGTTTCCCAATGTTCATAGCCACTGAGTTTCTGTGTGGCAGAATAAAGCAAATCGTAAAACTTAAGATTCGGTTTATAGTTTGCTTGGAAAGTAAATCTATGTAATATAGGTTGAGGTAACTTTTTAGCCATAGGATGCATACTAATAAATATTTCAGACGGTAACTATCACTGGCTATTGTAAAATATGGACGCAGAAATGTCAATCTTTTGGGGTCGGGGTACAAGTAAGTAGCCTTGTAAACCAAAGGGCAAGCTAAAAAAACTTTAGCCCGACCACCCAACCTTGCATTTTTGCAAAGGGGTGTATATTAGTAAAACACTCCCCTATCTAACCGACACATAGGTCTGACTACCCGAAACCCAGCCAAACTCCTCACCGGCAGGTAACTGCACTTGCAACCAGCCTGTCTCCGGGTCAACATCAACAACGGGAACCGTATCCCCCTGAGCCAACGTGGCAACAATTGGAAAATCGGGGCCGGGGCCGCTGCGCACGTTCAACCACCAGGTTATGACTTCGACCTGAGTGGGGGCAGAGCCATCGGCAGGCGGGGGAGTAAACGTGGCAGCCCCATCGTCGGTCGGTGTCGGGATAACTGTAGGCGTGTCAGCCAGGGTTGGGGTAGCAGTGGGCGCATTAGGCCGTGTCGATGTAGCCGTAGGCATTGATGAGGTCGTCTGTGATGAGGATGAGGGAGATGAAGCTTCTATTTGCTCCGGCGCGCTTGTCGATAAAATCTCCGCGTCGGCGGGCATACCAGGCTTTAAACGGTGGTCGGCGTTGTTCAGCGTAATTTTAACGGCAAAGACCAGGTTGACTCGTTCCTCTTGAGTCTGCACGTTGCGGGGGGTAAATTCTGCCTCGTGGGCAATAAAGCTGACCCGGCCTTCAAACTGGTCATCATCGTAAGCGTCAACGTAAACCATTGCTCTGTGGCCTATCTTGACCTCGCCAATGCGGGTTTCTGGGATGTACACGGTCAGGTCCACGGTATCGATATCGCTTAGTTCCAGCAACACCGCGCCGGGCGCGGCCAATTCGCCGGAATTGATTAATTTCTGGGTAATCAGGCCGTCACGGGGAGCAATAAGTGTCTGCTTGGCCAGTTGCACCTCTACTGCGGCCACGATAGCTTCGGCTTCAAGCGCCTGCGCCCGCGCCACAGCAATATCTTCCGCCGTGGGGTCGGCTTTAACGGCAACCAGATTGGCCTCGGCTACCAGAACCGCCGCTTCCGCCTGATGATAAGCCGCCTCGGCGGTGTTAGCCTGGATGATGAAGGGCAAAGGCAAATCTCTCATCCCCTCTAAATGTTCGACCTGGCGTTTAGTTCCATCTACTGCGACCTCGGCCATTTGAAGCCCTACCTGGGCTGCCTGCAACTGGAATTGAGCCACGTCATTTTGCACCAGGGCGGCGTGGCTGCTTTGATTACGGCCGGCGGCCTCGGCTTGTACGTCCATCCGCTTTAGATTGACCTGGGCCATCTCCAGATTGCTTTCAGCCAGAGTGACGGCTGCCCGGGCCTGGTTGACTCTGGCCTCCAACTCGTGGGGGTTGTTGATCAGCCTCCTGTTCTCCTCCCAGGTTTGCCTGGCCCCCTCCAGGGCCACCCTGACCTGCGTCAGTTGGGCTTGAGCCATAGCAATATCTTCGGAGCGGGCCGGGGCGCTGACCAGTTCCAGGTTGGTTTTGGCGGTTGTCACGGCTGCTTCCAACTGTATTTGTTGGGCCAGGAGGTCGGCCTTATCCAACTCGACCAACACCTGCCCGGCTTCAACTTCGTCCCCTTCATCCACTTTAAGCTCAATAACCCGACCGCCCAGTTCAGCCGTAACTGCTACTGTTTCAGCCTCAATGGTTCCTGAGCCAACCAGAGCAGCCGGTCCGGTTGCCGGCTCTAAAGCCGTTGCCGCAGGTTGATTAAACCACCAGTATCCACCGCCAATGGCGGCTAATAGTATAATTATCGGAATAATGCGTTTCATTGTTGCACCTCGCGTGGGAAGTAAGAAGTAAGGAGTAGGAAGTAAGGGGGACAAACCGTAACTTCTTCCTACTGCCTACTTCTTACTTCCATTACTTCTCACTAAAGCCCCTGCCCCCTGGATAATATCGCGTCGGCGGGCATGCCGGGCTTTAGACGTTGATCTTCATTCTCTAGCTTAATTTTGACCGCAAAGACGGTATTGATCCGCTCCTCTTTGGTTTGCACGTTTTTGGGCGTAAATTCGGCTTCGTCGTTTATAAAGGTCAGGTAGCCAATAAACGGCTCGCCCGGAAAGGTATCGACAAAAACTTCTACCTTTTGCCCAACGGAGACGGTATCAATATCCGGCTCGGCCACGTATACGGTCAAGGTTACATTGGTTAAATCGGCCAGGGTAAACAGGGACGCGCCGGGCATAGCCATTTCGCCCTCGTGCGCCGTCTGCTCAACCACCCAACCGGCCACTGGAGCAACCAGGGTGTGTTTATCGCGCTGTACATTCAAAGCGGCCAGGCCGGCTTCGGACTGCTCAACCTGAGCCTGGGCTACAGAAATTTGTTCGACGCGGGGGCCTGCTTGCAGAATTCCAAGTTGAGCCTGGGCAACTTCCACTGCAGCCAGGGCCGTATGGTAGGCCGCTTCGGCCTGGGCTACTTTAACCTGGGCTTCCCGGGGGTCGTTTCTAAGGCGAAGTAAATCGTTCAGGGCAATTTCGGTGTGATCCCGTTCGGCCACAGCGCTATTCAGGTTAACCCACCCTTCCCACATGTCGGTCCCGGCCATATTCCAGGCCACGCCGGTTCGTTGTTTTTCGCCTTCCGGGAAATTGTAGTGCCCGCCTATTTTGCTACCATCAGGAAATCTAAACGACCAATCAACACCTTTCTGAGCGATGTCCCATTGCTGGTATCCTAACTCCCACACTGCTTCGCCGGCATCCTTAAAAGGAATTGCGTACTCTATTTTCAGTTCAGCCAAATCCAGGGCGGTTTTGGCCGCGTCAATCTGCATATCCAACTCTTGCGGGTTGTCGCGCAGCTTAATGGCGTTTTGCCATTGGGTATGGGCGGCTTCTGCGTTAGCCTCGGCCATTGCCACCGCGGCCCTGGCTTTGGCAATCTCCTCAGCCCGAACTCCGGCTTTAATTTTTGCCAGTTGCGCTTTGGCCGTGGTAATTCTTGCCCGGGCTTGCGCTACCTCTGCATCCAAAAGGGCCGTGTCTAACTCAACCAATACTTGACCCGCTTCGGCAAAATCGCCCTCATCAACGGTAATGCGCGTAATCCGCCCGTTGGTTTCCGTGGCCACACTAATTTCTTCGGCCTCAATAAAACCAGAGGCGCTGTGTTCGCCGCTAACTTCGGCCTCGCTAATCAAACCCATCTTTACTTGAATCCTGACAAGTTCATCAGGGTTTTGAGTAAAATACCAATAACCTTCAACAATGGCCCCGCCAATTAGCAAAATTACAATAAAGGGTATTATTTTGTGTTTCATAATTTACCTCCAAGTGAGCAGTGGTCGGTGGTTAGTGGTTAGTGGTCACTAATTACTGATTACTGATTACTGATTACTGATTAGCAATTCCCGTTTTGGAAACTGTGCCACCGATAATCACTCAGTCGGACTGATTTTTGCCGGCGTAAGAGCAGAATTGGCAGAATTAACGAATCAAAATTCTATCATTCTGGAAATTCTGCTCTGAAATGCCCACAATTG
>JAJRVO010000580.1 GCA_024277275.1 Chloroflexota bacterium | reverse complement strand
GGTTGCAGAGTTGCAAGGTTGCAAAAAAATAATGGGGCGTCACCCTGCTACCCTGCTACCTTGCTACTTTGTTTTCCAACCATCCAGAATATCAGTTATCCCGAATTATTAAGAACATACCAGATGTACAATATATGGCTTAGGCAATTTGACGTATATGAACACATCGTTTATACTTTAGCACTGCTAAAGATAACCAGCCGGAGTGGCGGAACTGGCAGACGCGCGCGACTCAAACTCGCGTGAGCTTAGCTCTTGTGGGTTCGATTCCCACCTCCGGCATATGTGGCATTATAACACTTTTCATAATGATATGCTAGGGCGATTGGCTTTCGTCCACCGAATTCGGTGGGGCTGCTTCTTAAAGAGGCGGCCTTTCATTTTGAAAATAGGTTTTAGTTTTTTGTAGAGCAACATTTATGACAAATAGAAGGAGAAAACGCGGCTTAAATATAGACCGCAGATTGCTTATTCTCTTCTCAATAATGCCGGTAGGCTGTTTATTGGCTATCTTCATTGGGTTGGCAATTACCTGGTATTTGGCCCCAACCCAATTTGTCAATGCGCCTGTTTCAGAACTGTCCCAAGAATATGCCGACGAAATTGTCATTATGGCGGCGGCAGATTTTGCCGAGTATGACGATGTGCAACGGGCCGAAGAAATACTGGCTCAACTAAAAGTACCCAACACTGCCCAATACGTCTCGTTGGTTGCCGAGCGGATGATTCGCACCAATCGTGGCCCGATTGACAAAGACATAGAAAATGTGGTGCGTCTGGCCGACGCTCTGGGCGTTAGCACCGTTTCTATGATTGCCTATGTTTCTCCGCCCACGCCTACCCCAACATCCACCTCTTTGCCATCGCCAACTCCCACCAATACCCTGGTGGTGCAATCTGCGGAAGAAACCCAGACCGGCGTTACAACGGTGGAAGTGGTCGAACCCGAGGCCGAAGCTGTTGTAGCCGAAGAACCCACACCCACGGAGGAACCTACTCCTACCGACACGCCCATCCCGCCAACTGATACGCCCATCCCCGCTCCGCCCACCAACACCCCGGAACCAACTTTTACTCCTGAACCCACCGCCGCGCCTGTACCCGATGTTGACTTTGTGCTTGTTAAGCAAAGATTGTTAACCCAGGAAGAAAATGGTGGGTGTGCGGGCATGCATAATATTTTTGTGGATGTCATAGATGCCGCCGGAAATCCTATAAAAGGGGTTCAATTAGGGGATACCTGGAATAACCCCGGTCCTGTTACCGGTCATAAAGGCGATGATAAACCTGGTCGTGCCGAGTATGACCTTTACAAAGATGGAGGCTTCCATATCCTCGTTAAAAGCGACCCGACTGCCGGCCGTGAAGTGACCAGTGAGGTTACGGAATTACTTAGTACAGACGATTGGAAAATTGGCATTCCGAGGTTGATTGAGGCCGGCTACTGCCCGGATGAACCCACGTGCCGCGTTTTGTGGAACAGCGGCGTCTTTGGCGAGGGGAATAACTCGCTTTGTTGGGGACACTACTCTTGGGAAGTTGTTTTTCAACGGACATGGTAGATTTCTATTTCCTCGTTCCCGAACGCCAGTTTGAGAACGAGAGTAAAAAAATTAAGTGGAATGATGAAAAGTAAAAGCTCTAAAATTTTGTTTCTGGTTGTAATAATTATTGTGCCTCTTTTCTGTTTGGCTCTGGCTGTAGCCGGTATCTTCATTGGCATTGGTTTCTCTGCAACCACCTCTGCTAACAGCGACGTTACAGGGTTAAGTGGGGAAGAAATTGAAGCCGCAGTTTTGGAAATTGCAGCAGATTACGCAGCGACTCAAGATGTCGATGTTGCCCGCGAGAGCCTCAATGCCATCCATTTGCCCAATGCTGACCAGTACGTTTCTTTTATGGTTGACCGCTATATTGGGGAAGGTCGCGGCCCGGACGATGCTGACACTCACAACCTTTTTCTACTGGCTAATGCCCTGGGATCCAGCACAACGTCAATGGCCCTGGCCTTAAACCCTCCCACCCCAACGCCAACGGCCACTTTACCCCCCACCTCTACCCCAACATCCGAGTCTCTACCCACAGAAGAACCCCAAGCTGAAGCGCCGGTAGAAGAGGCCCAACCGACAGAGGAACCTACGCCAACCGAGACCCCAATACCCACAGAAACGCCAATTCCTCCCACCGACACGCCCGTGCCGCCAACCAACACCCCCGCCCCGCCAACCAACACGCCGGAGCCAACTCCCACGCCAGAGCCTACCAAACCTCCGGTTGATTTTGTGATAACAGAGGCTTATCTCATTCCCAATCCCGTTTACAACAGTTGTCCCGGCGCGCGACAAATTTATGTAACTGTGCTGGATGTCAATGGCAATCCTCTGGATGGGGTTACGGTTGAAGACACCTTTAGGGTTGTCCCCCCCCTTGTTAGCGGTCAAAAGGGGCCGGGTAAATTGGAGTATGATCTGTGGAGTAACGGCTTCTCTCTGGAAGTGACTAAAAAAGAAGACGGCTCTCCCGCCAGCAGCGAGGTTACGCCCAAACTGAGTTCTGTGGATGAAGACATCCCCGATGAATGGCTGGTGCAAGCCAACTATTGCAAGGACCTGGCAGATTGCGCCGTTCGCAAAAGCAGTAATCAGCTTTGTCGGGGACACTATGCATACAATGTTATCTTTAAGAAAACCTATTAGGCAAACCGGGCTAAATATGAATGGGCCTGGATAAGAAAAAACCCGTATCTGAAGACGAATCAAACAAATCCAAGCGCGACCTGCCTTACCTGGAGGTCGACCGAAACGCCTTGTTTGAGGCCGATTTATCTCAAAATGAGGGGTCTCAAGGCAAGGGACCTCAAGGCGAGGGACCTCACTTCGAGCGGTCTCAGAACGAAGACCTGCAAGGCGAGGGGCTTCAAGATGAAGCTAAAGCACCTTTAAAAAGTAAAAAAGGCTCAAAATCAGGAGCCTCAATGCCGGACCAACCGGGGACAAAGCCGCCCTCTTTATCCAAAAAACCATCTCGACCGGGGGGAGCCGCCGCATCAAAGAAAATTGTCAGGGCATCGGCCAAGAAACAAAGTGATAAATGGTGGTGGATTGGCGGATTTTTCATAGGGTTTGTCGTTGGTCTGCTAATGTCGTTAACTTATGGCTGGGTTTTAGACCCTCGTCCGGAGCCGGTCAGACCGGCCCACTTGAGGCCGGAGGGCAAAGAACTGTACCTTCGCCTGATTGCCCTGGCTTTTGCTCACGATGAAGATGAAGCCCGGGCTAGAGACAGGTTAGCCCAACTTGAGAACCCTGATTATGAAAGCGCTGTTGTTAGCCTGACCGAGCGGTACATTGACCAGGAAAAAGACATTCGGGATGTGATGGCCCTTGTGTCTCTGTCCGGGGCATTGGGGCGTACCACCAGCGTTATGGTTGCTTTTATTGTTACGCCTACGCCCGCTCCTACTTCTACGCCTACTCTGGCCCCTACAGTTACGCCTCGTCCAACGCAAACTCCAACCCCCTTAACGCCTATTCCCACCGCCACGCCAACGTTTACGCCTACGCCCCCCCTTACCAAAACACCCACCCCCACCAAAACATCCAGCCCTACCAAAACGCCCACCAAAACGCCGACAAACACGCCCACTATTACACCCACCCCTAGCCCCAGCCGTACCCCAACCCCTAGTCGCACCCCTACCTCTACCAAAACGGCAACACCCGGTCCCAATTCGCCCTTTGGAGTGGCTCAATCAGTGGTTCTCTGTGATGAAAATACTACCAATGGAGGATTGCTAAGAATCTATGTTCGTGATAGACTGGGTACAGGCGTACCGGGTGTAAAAATCACTGTAACCTGGTCGGGAGGACAAGACGCCTTTTTTACCGGCTTTAAGCCCGAAATAGACTCCGGTTATGCTGATTTCCAGATGAAATCGGGTCAACTTTATCAAATAGAACTATCTGGCGTAGCGTTTGTAGGCCAGATACCAGAAGTGACAATTGACAGTAACACTCTCTGCCCCAACTTGCCTAATAATATTGACCCATCATGGCAGGTAGTATTTAAGCAAGGAAGCGGTGGATAGGAGGGAACCTATCGATTTTGGATTTACGATTT
>JAJRVO010000579.1 GCA_024277275.1 Chloroflexota bacterium | reverse complement strand
CATTCCACTATCACTCGTTTTGCATTCGGAAAGCTCCGTTGGGGACGATGTTTCGGCTGTTTTTTCATTGCTTACTCCTGACTGGCTTTGGTTGCCTTTATTGTACCTCCTTTCTGGTGTGATGACTAGACTGTCAGGGATAAACACCTTCAAATCAGCAGTTTGTTTCTTTTGTCTGGCCATCTTTTGCCGTCTCCCTTCTCTTCGTCAAAACTAATCCTTATCTTCGCCCTTAACTTCCTGGTTCAACTGCTCTATGTAGTAATTTGCGTCTTTGTCGTTTGGATTAACCTCAATGGCGCAGTGGAACCAGTGAAGGGCCTGTTCAAACTCTTTGCGGTCGCGGTAAATAAGACCAAGGTTATAGGCTACATTGGGGGCAGTGGGGTTTATTTCGATGGCTTGCTTAAAGGCAGCAATGGCCTGCAACTGATTTTTGTCTTTAGCTAAAATGGGGTTGCCCAGATAGGCGGCCCCCAGGTTGGTCCAGACCATCGGGTTTTGGGGATCGCGTTGACTCAATGGTTCCAGGAGAGCCACCGCCTCTTTGAATTTTTTGGACAGAATATATGCGCCGGCCAAATTGAGAATAACATCCTCGTTTTCTGCATCCAGTTGGTGGGCGTGTTCCAATAATTCGGTAGCCGTGCCTATTTTACCCCGATGCAGGGCTTGCGTCCCCTCACGCAGCAAGGCAAAGAAATCAGGCTCCGGTTGCTTCTTTTGATGGGGTGGACGTCTTTTTTTGGGTTTGCTTGTCATCACAGATATCCAGATAGATCATCACCAAAGTTTTAAACACAAAGTTCACAAAGTGTCTCACAAAGTTCACAGAGATTCTTTGTGTCTTTTGCATCTTCTTTGAGTTCTTTGTGTTCAATCTTTTTTGGCTTGTTCAGTTCGTAAGTTTTGAGGAATTGTCTTAATATTTTTTATCTCCCAATCCCCAAATCCCGGCAGAACCCCTCACTTCTATTCAATCAATTTCCAATCGACTCTCAAAACCTGACTGTGGCCCAGGTCGTCACTCTGGCAAACGGGAGTCGAGGCCCAGTGGAAGCGTTCCGACACTTCGCGCCCGTCCTCCATGAGCATGACGGCCCATTGAGCAGCCTGTAGTTCGGGTAGAGGGATGCGAAAAGCCTCGTAACGTCCTTCGGCATCGGTGCGGGCAGTGAATTCTAAATTAGTCTCGTGAATGCCCAATGCCCGAACCTCGACGCCGGCAATGCCAAAGCTATTGGCGTTTTGTACCGTGCCGTAGATGTAGGTAAAATCGCAGTTGAATTCCCGTTGAGTCGCGGCCAGGACATATTTGATGACAGGTTCAGGTGGGGGCGTAATAGTCGGGGTTTCGGTGGGGAGGGGCGGCGGCGTATTGGTGGGCGGCGGGGGCGGCTCGGTGGGGGCAATGGTGGGGACGGGCGTATCGGTTGGGAGGGGGGAAAGAGTCGCGGTTGGGGTATCGGTGGCGGGGATAAGTGTAGGCGTGCCGGTGGGAATGGGCATTGGCGTGGATGTAGGCAATGGTGCAGGCGTTGGGGTGATGGTAAAGGTGGGTAACGGGGTTCTGGTTGGCGCTACCGGCGGCGCAGCGACTTGTTGTCCTCCGCCGCAAGCCATGATGATACAGATGAGCACAAGTATTAGATAACGAGTTCTTTTTGGCAACAGGTCAGACCTCGTCTGTTACAGAGTCGATAAATTTTCGCTACAATGAATGAGCCTAACGAGGCGGTAGTTTAGCATGATTAAAGTGAAACGCCAAGTAGCAGATAAATAGCAGTTTCAAACCCTCAGCAGCGACTCCAGTATCCAAATAGCGGCCCGCTTGTCGAGCGGCTGGTTGTTGTTGCCGCATTTGGGGCTGTAGATGCAACTGGGGCAGCCGTCGTCACAAGGACACTCTTTGATGGTGGCTAACGTTGCTTCCCACAAGTCGGTAATCAGGTTGAAGCCCTGCTCGGCAATGCCGACGCCGCCGGGGTAGCCGTCGTAAATAAAAATTTGGGGACGCTCGGTGTCGGGATGGGCGGGGGTAGACAGACCGCCGATATCCCACCGGTCGCACATAGCAAAAAGGGGCAGCAGACCGATAGCGGCGTGCTCGACGGCATGGAGGCCGCCCATAAAATCCCAGCCCCGACGGCTCAGGTGTCGCGCCCACTCAAGCGGCACATCCCACCACACCGCCCGCGTTTCAAAGATGTTGGCCGGCATATCCAGCGGCGTATCGCCCAGGTTGGCCTCGCTAAAGTGGCGCACGCGCCGGTAACCCACCACCTGCTGCGTCACTCTAACCGCCCCCCAATAAACGGCGCTATACTTCATTTCGCGGTGTTGCATAGAGCGGATAATGTTGATGTCGCTTTGCTCGTGGGCCTGGGTGTAATAATCAACCCTGGCCTCCATCAAGACGGCCTGCGCTTTCTGCAAATCGAGTTCTGTGACCAGGTAGTTCTCGCCCTGGTGCATGTAGATAGCCCCCGGATGAACCCGGCTAAAGGCCGTAGCTTCGTCCATCTCTTCCAGACGTTTGAATTTGCGCTTGCCATCCACCAGCGCAATAGGGCGGCTGCCAATGCTGCGGATACTGACGTGTTGGGCGGGGTACTCTTTGCCCCGGTAATACCACTTGTCGTGGTCTGCCTCGTAGGTGGTAAGGCCCTGTTCTTCCAGGTTGACCATTGCCTCCACAAAACCGTGTCCAAAATGGGACTCGTCATCAGGCGTCAGCGGGAGTTCGTAAGCGGCGCAGGGCAGGTGTTGCTCTAAAATGTAGACATTGCCGGGGTCAATTAAAGCGTGCTCGTGGGGTCGCCCAAAAAGTTGAGCGGGGTGTCGCATAAAGTATTGATCAAGAGGGTTGTCCAGGCCGACCAAAATAGCCAGCGAACTGCTGTTGCCTCGTCCGGCTCGCCCGGCCTGCTGCCACAAGCTGGCGACTGTGCCCGGATATCCGACCGAAACCGTTGCGTCCAGGCCGCCCACATCAACTCCCAATTCCAAAGCCGAGGTGGCGGTGACGCCGATGAGTCGCCCATGAAAAAGAGCCTGTTCAATCTCGCGGCGATGCTCGGCCAGGTAGCCGGCCCGATAAGAGGCAATGCGGTCTTTAAGTTCCGGGGCGGTGCGGTCCAGGGTTTGGCGGGCGTAACTGAGAATAAGCTCGGCCACCACGCGGGCTTTGGTAAAGGTGATGTTACGGACATTGTGGCGGGTCAATTGGGCAAAAATGTTAGCCGCCTCGCCGTTGGGGCTGCGACGGGCGGTTTTCTTTTTGTCGATGAAGGGAGGATTCCACAGGGCAAACTGTTTGGGAGCCTGCGGGGAGCCGTCCTCATCAACCACCAGTGGTTTGCAACCTGTCAGCCGCTCAACATGCTCGCCGGGGTTGGCAATAGTAGCCGAGCAACAGATAAATTGAGGCTGGTTGCCGTAAAGCCGGCACAGACGAGTTAAACGCCGCAAAACAGCCGCTACGTGACTGCCAAAAACGCCCCGATAAATGTGGGCTTCATCGACCACAACAAATCTTAAATCTTTTAAAAAGTGGCCCCACAGTCTGTGGTTGGGCAAAATGCCAATGTGTAACATATCGGGATTGGTCAGGATGATGTTGGCTTCTTGCCGGAGCCGGGTGCGGCTGTTTTTTGGCGTGTCGCCATCATAAGCGCCAAAACGAGGGTTGATTTGTGGCGGTCTATTGCCATCTTTGCCAACGGCGGTTTTAAAATGGTGGATTAACTCTTTTAAAGCGCGTAACTGGTCCTGAGCCAGGGCTTTGGTGGGAAAAAGGTAGATAGCCCGCGTTTGCGAGTTCTGAGCAATGGCTTCCAGGACCGGCACGTTGTAGCAAAGCGTTTTGCCGCTGGCCGTGCTGGTAGCCACGGCCACGTGTTGCCCATCCCGCACCGCATCGATGGCTTTGGCCTGGTGGGTGTATAACCTGGGCGTGCCTCCGGCCTTTATCGCTTCGACCAGCGAGCGCAAGAGCGGACGCTTTAGCGAGGCGTAACCGGCACGTCGAGCGCCAATGCGCTCAACGTGAATCAATTGATCCTCGTAAAAGCCCTCTTCTTTCAGTTGGTTAAGAAATTCTGATGGGTTCATTGCCGGCACTTTTACACGTAATACACGCTATTTTACCATAGGCTGCTCAAAAAAAGAAGAGAGTTTGAAGGTGGATAATTAAAGTTCTTTCCATCGCTATTAGAGATTTACTAATGCGTAATTCGTAATTCGTAAGGGTTTTACGCATTACGCATTTCGCATTACGCAAACAGTCAGGCAAAACTTTTCTGGTGGACTATACAATTCAACGGGTATTAGGTACTCTGTTATATTAAGGCTGTTTGTGATAAAATAACCTTAAGATGCCAGATTTTCTCCAAAACTACACTTGGAAAACAAGACGGCAAGGCAGCAAATTCGGCGATTTGCCACTTTGCTACCTTGATAGACAATTTTTTGTCGCTGTAAAAGTCTAATAGAGAAACCAAATAAAAACCAGACAATCAATTACCGCCAAGGTCGCCAAGAACGCCAAGATTAAGGCAATTTTTCCCCTTTGCGCGCTTGGCGTTCTTGGCGGTTCATTATCATTATCCGATTTTTAATTGACTTTTCTATAAGGCGTTACGCATTTTGTGTCAAGATGTTAAAAGAGGTTATTTATGATAACGATTGTTCTCATTGGCGGCGTATTGTTGCTTATTTTGCTGGCGCTTCTTGTTGGCGTGTTTTTGTTTTTACGCGGAAGAGCCACTTCAGAAAACGAATCAGCAGAGCCAAATCACAAAGCTAAAAAATCGACTCGCAAAAAAACATCGTCTAAACGTCCGGCCCAAAAGCAAGCCAAAACAGATCGTAAGTCGCCTCACTTGCAATCGACTAAATCTGCTCCAGTTGCGCCGCCACCGGCAAGATCCGCTCCACCCGGTGAAAAAATCCGCATTTTAATTGTAGACGACAATGCAGGCACGCGGGAAAATGTAACGCGCTTGCTCTATTTTGAAGATGACCTGGAGGTTGTTGGACAAGCGACGAATGGCCTGCAAGGGCTAGAAATGACTATTGAGTTGAAACCCCATATTGTGCTGATGGACATTAACATGCCGGATATGGATGGCATCACCGCGACACAAAAGATGGGCGTAGATTCTCCATTTAGCCAGGTTATTATTATGTCGGTGCAAGCTGACCCGCATTATATGAAACGGGCTATGGCCGCCGGAGCCAGAGACTTTCAACCCAAGCCTTTTACCTCAGAAGAACTGGTGAGTTGTATCCGGCGGGTCTACAATATTGGCTTGCCCAAGTACCGGCAATTTGAAGCCACAGAGCAAGCCCTGGCCCAGCAAGCCGCCCAGCCTGCGGCAACGGCAAAAACTCAAAAGGGCGCAAGAACACCCGTTATTGTTGTGTACAGTCCTAAAGGCGGGGTCGGCACATCGGCTATTGCCGGTAATTTAGCTGTGACTTTGCAGCAAGAACAAGGGGACGCTATTTTGATGGACGCCGATTTTCAGTTTGGCGACGTTATGGTTCACCTCAACGCCCGTTCCCCGCGTACGGTCAGCGATTTAGTTCACGAGAATGGGCTTGAAGTGGATTTATTACCGGAGATATTAATTCCGCACAACTCTGGTTTAAAATTGCTCCTGGGACCGCCAAAACCTGAGTGGGCCGACAAGATAATCCCCGGTATGGTTAGTGAAATTATCAATGGTCTAAAGAATCAATTTAAGGTTGTTATCATCGACACAGAAAGCCAACTAACAAACCAAACCCAGGCCGTGTTTGATAGCGCTGATTATATTTTGGCTGTTGCCGTTCCTGAGCTTCCGGCCATAAAGGATGTCAAACTATTTCTGGAGATGACCTAACAGCTTGATATTGACCCCAAGAAATTAGGGGTGATAATCAATCGGGCTAATGAACTTGGCGGCATTCCGCCCAAAAAGGTTGAAGAGGTGCTAAACATTGAACACGCCCATCTTATTCCCTACGACCACAGAATGGACACGGCCCTTAGAAAAGGACAGCCTGTTTGCCGGCAAGACGCTACGGCCCCATCTGCTATGGCCATTGTGCATATGGCCCAACAAGTGTGGCAAGAATTGACCGGGATTGAGACGGCGTCTGCAGAATAAACCATATTAAAAAATTAACCAACTGATGCGCCTAATAAAAACCCCCTTGCAGGGGGTTTTTGGTTGGTAGATTTTGTCAATCAAATATCGTTTTGTCTCATCTTGCCTTAGTTACGCAATTCCCTTAAAAGCTCTCGCGCGCGTTGTTTCACCAGAAATGAGGCTTTGTTATCCTGCACAAGGTACTGTAATTCTTGTATAGCCTCGCGTCTATTGCCTTGCTTGGCCATGTAAAGAGCATCAGCCAGACGGGCTTCGGGATTACCCGGATCCAGCTCTAACGCTTTATCAATGGCTTCTCTGGCCGCTTCATCTTCATCCAGATGCAGCAAGGCCAAAGCCTGCCCGGCGTAGGGAACCGGAGCATTCGGCTCAATTGCAGATGCTTCTTCAAAAAGAGGCAAGGCTTCTTCGGGGCGCTCATCTAAGAGCGCCTCTCCCAGTCGCATTAAGGCAAGCGGGTTATCAGGGTTATTATGGATTGCTTCTTCAAGAACACCCAGGCCGGCTTCCGGCTCACCGACCTGTCTGAGAGCCTCGCTTAAGCCAAAATAGGCCGGCAGATGGTGCGAGTTCGCACCTATGGCTTCCTCAAATAATTCGATTGCCTCCTCAAATTGCTCATCTTGCATCGCTCGCTCTGCCTCCTCAGTCAACTCACGAGCCAGTTGATTATCCGGGGTATCGGGGTCAAAATCTTGTGGCGGTTGGTCGCGTTGGTTGTCGGAGAGAGGAGGTTGCCCCCCATCTACGGGTCGATCGCTATCAGCCACTTGCCCGGAAACCGGCTGGTCATTGGGCAATTGCCTGTTGCGCCTGGATCGAACAAATAGTAAACCCGTCACCATAGCCCCTACCAGACACAGTATCAATACAGCGCCGGCGGCCCATGCCCACCAGGGCAACCCGCTTCTTTTTGGAGTCACAGTTGCGTCTGGGGCTGCAACTACGGTTGGAGCAGAGGCAATTTTAGCTCCCAGCGTACCTTCCAGCGACTCAAGCAAATCGGCGGCGGTAGCAAAACGGTCTTCCGGTTCTTTGGACAAGGCTTTGAGCAACATGCGCTCTACCGCCGGGTCAATATCAGGATTGATGGAACTGGGTAGCGGCAAGGGGGTGTAGATGTGATCGTGAACGGTGGCAAAAGGCGTGTCGGCATGAAAGGGCACGCGCCCGGTGAGCATCTCAAACAACACTACCCCCAGCGAGTAAATGTCGGTGCGGCCATCAAGCTCGCTCATCCCCTGGGCCTGTTCCGGGCTAATATACTGGGGCGTCCCAACCATCATATCCTGCGAGAGGGTACTTTCGCCCGCCTGCACCATCCGGGCCAGGCCAAAATCGGTGATAAAAATGCTCCCATCTGATGTAACCATAATGTTACTGGGTTTGATATCGCGGTGCAATACGCCCTGGTTGTGAGCGTAGTTAAGAGCCTGGCACACAGGGCGCATCAGTTGCAAAATGTCTTTGGCCGGCATAGGCTGACCTTTCATTTGAGGTTTAAGCGTATCGCCTTCAACAAAACGCATAACCAGATACGGTTCGCCGTTGTGCTCGTTAAAATCATAAACGGGGATGATATTGGGATGTTCCAGATTAGCCACAATGCGGGCCTCGCGCTTAAAGCGCTCAAAAAATTGGGGGTCTGCCTTAAAAGCAGGATGCAAAACTTTTATGGCGACGTAACGGTCAAGCGAAGCATGGTAAGCCTTAAAAACTGTAGCCATACCGCCGCTGCCTAACTGTTCAATAACTCGATAGGGGCCAACATTTTCGCCGGATGTAAATGTCATAAGAACCTCTTTTCTTGAAACTGCCCAGGTGTCTGTTCACCTTATATACTCAGCACGGTCACAAAGTAACATTCTGAAAGCCAGAGAATAGGACACAGATTTTCGCAGATAAACACAGATTATGGTAAAAAACTAAACAAAAATCTGTGAAATCTGTGTTCATCTGTGTCCCATAAAAATGT
>JAJRVO010000578.1 GCA_024277275.1 Chloroflexota bacterium | reverse complement strand
GAACTCCCGTCGTTGGCCTTTAAAATATTCATCAAACTGGGTTGCGCAATCTGCAAGAGCTTGCGGAATTTCAGCGTCATCAAAACTAACATCTTTTTCTTCCGATTCAATATAACTGACAGATTTGATACCTTTTTTGGTTCCCACAATCTCTAGCAGGCCAATTTCTGATTGATAGTAGGTTTTGTACTCTTTCAAAGTGTCAGTCATTTTTGTATCCTTTAACCGTAATCAGCGCCGCGCGATACGAGCATCGTTCAAATGGGGGAGAAAACGGGGGAACTACCCCCCGCGCCCCCCGGCCTACGGCGTTTTCTTAGCAGTACTTACGCAGTTGCTGTTTTGTATGTGATTTTGAGCCTCATTTAGAGCAGAATCAGCCAGAATATTAGAATAAATTCTCTCATTCAGCTAATTCTGCTCTAAACTGCGTAAGTACTGCGTAATCATCAAGATCAATATTATACATCAAAGAGAAATAAAGTTAATAATTTGTTTGCAAGGAATATCAGTCCCAAAGTGTGCTTTGGACGAGTAATTTAACGCTCCCAAGCTAAAAAGGGAAGAATGTTGAGACGTTATGAGCTTAGAAAAACAAATCCAGGAACATCTGACTTTTATTTATGGGGCTGAAATTGCCCCCCCCATTTTTGAGCGGATCAAAATTCGTTTGGCCGACTTTAGCCGGCAGCGCCCGGAGTTGAGCGCGCCAATCGATCCCAACCAACGTGTCACCGAGGCCGATGCTGTTCTCATTACCTACGGCAACCAGGTGATTGAACCCGACAAACCGGCTTTGCGCAGCCTGGCCGAAACGCTTGACACGTACCTCAAAGACGTGATCAGCAGCGTCCACATTTTGCCCTTTTTTCCCTACTCTTCCGATGACGGCTTCTCCATTATTGACTACACTGCCGTTAATCCCGACTGGGGCGATTGGGAGGACATAGCCCTCATCGGCCAAAACTTCCGGCTTATGTTCGACGCCGTTATCAACCATATTTCTGCCCAAAGCGCCTGGTTTCAGGGTTTTTTGCAGGGCGATCCGCAATACGCCGGTTACTTCATCACCGTAGGTCCTCGCACCGATTTGAGCGGCGTCACGCGCCCGCGTACCTCGCCCCTGTTGACCCCGGTGAAAACGGTCAGCGGAAAGCAACGAGTCTGGACCACCTTCAGTGCCGACCAGGTTGACCTGAACTACCAGAACCCCCAGGTGTTGCTGGAAATTATCGACGTTTTGCTGTTTTATGTCTCGCAGGGCGCGGAGTTCATTCGTCTCGACGCCATTGCCTTTATATGGAAAGAAATCGGAACCAGTTGTATCCACCTGCCCCAAACGCACCGTATTATCCAACTATTCCGCACCATTTTGGATATAGTAGCCCCAAACGTTATGCTCATTACCGAAACCAACGTGCCCCACGCCGAGAATGTCTCCTACTTTGGCAATGGTCGGAACGAAGCCCAGATGGTCTACCAATTTCCACTGGCTCCGCTGATTTTACATACTTTCCACACTGGCGATGCCGCCGTACTACAAAAGTGGGCCGCCGGTCTAAACGATTTGACCGAGACGACCACCTTCTTTAATTTCATTGCCTCTCATGATGGTATCGGCGTGCGCCCCGCCGAAGGTATCCTCACGCCCGCCGAAATTCAGGCTTTGGCCAACAAAATCTTGACCCACAGAGGAATGGTCAGCTACAAAAGCAATCCCGACGGCAGCCAGAGCGCGTATGAGCTAAACATTACTTTGTTTGACGCGCTCTCTAACCCTAACAGCAATGAACCTGAGAACTTGCAAATTGATCGCTTTATCGCTTCTCAGGCTATTATGCTGGCAATGGTCGGTGTGCCGGGGATTTATGTTCACAGTCTGTTTGGTTCGTCTAACAATCTTATTGGGGTTCAAGAGACGGGTCGGACGCGCACCATTAATCGCCAAAAATGGCGGCGGACCGAAGTGGAAGCCGTGCTGTCCAACCCCAACGCTCGTGCAAACAAAATCTTCCAAAAATACGTAACCCTGCTTGAAGCCCGCTCTGCGCACCGGGCTTTCCATCCTAATGGCAAGCAGCAGGTTATCGCCGGCAACCCGGCTCTGTTTTCTTTGCTGCGGATCTCGCCGGATGAGCAAGAGCGAGTGTTGTGCATCCATAATATCTCTGCCCGGCGGCGGAGATTTAAGGCAGACCTGACTCAATTGTCAATGTCCGGAAATATGCGGGATGTGTTAAGCGGCAAGGATATTGCCATCGACGGGAGGCAAACGCTCCGGCTTGCGCTTGGGCCGTATGAGGTTAAATGGTTGGCCGGATAGAGTTGATCCTCAAACAATGATGTCATCAACAACCTGGTGCAGCGTGGCTGTGTCCAGGTCTTTTTTATCTAAAAACGCCATCGCTCCAGCCTCTAGCCCCAATCGCCGGAATTCGCGGTCGGGGTAGGCGCTAATCAAAATGACCCTGGAAGAAGGTGATACTGCCTTGATGCGTCGAGTGCAGCGAATACCGTCCTCATCACCCAAAACCACATCAACCAGCACTAATTTAGGGATAATACGCTGGGTTAAACGCAGGGCCTCCTGGGTGTTTTCGGCTTCGTAAATCATTGCTTGAGGGCATGCCTTGCCCGCCATTCGACGCAGTTGATGACGGTAGCGAGTATTGTCGTCTACCAGTAAAATTGTTGTCTTTTCTTGCGTGGAAGCTTCGGGGAAGGAGATAACCTGATCTGCCACCGATTGACCGGAAAGCCCCAGTATTTCGGGGTGTTGCATAACATAGTTAACAGCCTCTAAGCGGCTTTGTACATTAAGCTGCCGGTACAAACGTGTCAGGTGATTCTCTACGGTTTTAACGCTTAAATCTATCTGCCGGGCAATGGTTTGATTATCAAGACCTTGTTGCAGTAAACGCAAAATATCACGCTGGCGCGTTGTTAATGACGGCGCAGCAGACGCCCCCTCGCTATGGTGAACCAGCTTGTCGACCAACCGGCTGGATATCCATCGCTCGCCGGCCAGCACACGTTGTACGGCTAAACGCAGGTCGCTAAGCGATTGGTCTTTTAGATGATAACCATTAACCCCCACCCCCAGCAACCCTTGTACGTAAACATCATCATCGTAAGCGCTAACAACCAAAATCTTCATATCAGGATAGCGGGCACGAATTTGACGGATAGCTGTTATTGGCTCAAAGTCGGGCATAGTTACGTCTATCAGCAAACAATCCGGGGGGGTTCGGGCCAGCGCTGCTTCAAGAGAAGGACCATCCTCTACTTCTTCCACAAACTCCAGTTCAGATAATCCACTCAACGCATTACGAATACCGGCCCGTACAATAGCGTGGTCGTCTGCCAGTAGAATACGAATTTTCTTCATAAGTCGATTATACCATATCTTGTTGACCGTTGCCTACTACTTTTTAGCCGGCATTAGGGGGAATTCCCCTATATCAAATAGGGGAAAACCGATGTGGCTATGAGGGGGATGAGGGTACAAAAGATTATAGAGCTGTGGTACTCTGATACGTGGTAAATTCCCAATTAAAACAAGTGAATATGTGGAAACCGGTTTGTAAAAGAGCCTATACCGAT
>JAJRVO010000577.1 GCA_024277275.1 Chloroflexota bacterium | reverse complement strand
GTGTTTCTTAAATCGTGTGGGCCAGACCGCAGAGGTTTCTGAAGCCGGTTTTAACTGTAAGTCAGGTTCATAACCGGGGCAAATTCGCTTAAAAATGTCTCGCAAAAAACCTCTGCGGTCTTTAAGAAACACGCTCTAAGGAATAACCAATGGACATTCTAAAAAAAATAGAAACCTTACTCAGCGCCAGAGCGCATGCTGTACTGCCCCGGCGAGGACGGCGCAGCATACTGGACCAGCAAGAAGCAGAAATACTGGCCGAAATCCGCCAAGCTTTGGGCGACGTCGAGACCAAAGAACGTGAACTGGCCCAGCGAATCAAGATTTAACGGGCCGAAGCGGAAAGCGCCGCCGAGCGAGGAGACCAGCTCAACCGGCAAGCCCACCAAAGACGAGCGGATGAACTGGAGTATCGTCTGGAACAAGAATCGATACTGGGCATAAATCTAGAGGAAAAGCTGTCAGCGCTAGAAGAAAAGCTAAACCTGGCCAAAGAGGCCGTAGAAAATGAGGCCCGCAAGGCCGCCATTAAAGACGCTGAGGCCGGCAAAATCCTGGATCAGGACATCGATGCCACCCAAACCGACTTCGACGCCCCGCACATCCCAGACGATCTCGCCGATGATGATTCGGCTATGTCCGCTCGAAAATCCCGGCTTGCGGGGTGAGTTGGGTGAGTTGGGTGAGTTGGGTGAGTTTTATGAGTTTTATGAGTTTTATGAGTTTGGGGAGTTGAATGAGTGGAACTAATCTCCAATTACCAATCTCTAATTACAACGCGCCAACCCCCGTAAAAGAAATAGCCCTTTTCTGCGTTCTATGAATCAACCTAAACGCTTACAACCCTCACAATCCAAAATTCGCCCAGGCCATTGGGCGCTTTTTTTTGCTCTGATTGGATTTGGCCTCAGACTGCAAAAACTCAGCCTTCAGCCTTTGTGGGGCGACGAGGGCTGGAGTTTTTACTTTGCCGCTCAACCCCTGCCCCAATTGCTGGCCCTGACGGCCATAGATATTCACCCGCCGCTCTACTACATGCTGCTAAAAGGCTGGCTGGCTGTAATTGGCGTGGGAGCAGAAGAGGCTCGCTTTTTCTCTGTCGTAACCGGCACGCTCTTGATACCAATATTGGGCGTCATCGGGCAGCAATTGTTCGACAAGCGAGTGGGGGCCATCGCCGCGGCTACGGCGGCAGTAATGCCAATGGCCGTTTACTACTCGCAAGAGGTGCGGATGTATGGCCTGGTCGCTTTATTGGGAGCGACGTCCGTTTACTTTTTTATTAAAAGCGAAGAAACCTCACACCGTAATTTCTGGCAGGTTGGGTATATTGTAACCACCGTTGCCGCATTGTACACCATGTATTACGCGGTCTTTATCATTTTTTTTCAGGGTTTGTATATTTTGCTCACGCGACTTCGACAGCCGGGGCGCTTACTCCGTCGCTTGCCGCCGTTGGTCTACGTTGGGTTACTTTATCTGCCGTGGGTGTTCTACGCTGCCCCGCGCCTGGTCAATTACATAGAAAACAAACGCGATGTAGAAGGGTACGTACCCCTTACTTTTATCCGCTTTCTTGGCGACCACTTTATCGCCTTTAGCCTGGGGCATCTGCCAACTCACTTGCAAAACTATGGCTGGATCGCCCTGGCTATGGGTATAGTCGCTCTGTTAGGCATTGCGGGCAGCCTCTATCCAGGCAACCAAAATGATGAATGCGGAATGATGAATGATGAATCAAGAAAAAATTCATCATTCATTTACCTTCTCCTATATCTTTTTGTACCTATGCTGATCGGCTATCTAATCAACCAATTTTACCCCTTTACCCCCCAATTTTTTGAGCGCACGCTGTTGCTGGCGGCTCCGGCCTATTGGCTATTTATTGCCGCCGGCGTAATCTGGCTGTGGGACCGGCAATACTTGCTGGTTGGCACAGCCGTAATGGCCATGCTGCTGGCTATCAGCGTCAGCCTGATTAGTTTTTACACGTTGCCTCGCTACCCGGATGAGGATTACCGCCCCCTGCTGCAAGATATTGCCGCCCGAACCACCCCGGACGATACAGTACTGGCCAGCTATCAATGGCAGCTTGGCTTTTATCAGGCTTATCTCCCTCCCCCTCGACCCAAACTTTTTGCCGTGCCGGGCTGGGGACAAGGCTGGGCCTCGCAAACCGCCAAAACCTCGTCGCTCACCGTCGACCTGACCGATATCCTGGCTCAATCGCCGCGTCTCTGGTTTCCAGCCTATCAGGCCGGCGGCCATATTTGGGAGGATGAGGCCGAGGCTGCTATTGCCACCCTGGGTTATCCGGCGCTGTTGCAGTGGTACAGCCCTCAAACTAAACTGACCCTGGCCGGAGCCGCTCAAACCCCGCTACGTCAGATTTCCGCCGCCAATTTTGAGAATCGCCTGACCCTGCTTGAGGCCACGGTAGGTGGAGAAAAATACCAGGCCGGTCGAGGCATTGTGCCGGTTCAATTAATCTGGCAAAAAGAGGACAATCTTGGCAGTGAACACCGGGTCAGCCTGCGTCTGGTCGATGCCACGGGTCGAACCTGGGCTACCCGTGATAGCCACCCCCGCGCCGGACAAGCCTTTTTTACAGATATGGCTATTGGCGACACGCTAACAGACCGGCACGGATTGTTGACCCCGGCCGGAGCGTCACCCGGCAACTATCGCCTGATGCTGGCCGCGCGCCGGGTCGACAATGACCACCCCCTGGATTTATTGGATGAAGCGGGGCAACCTTTGGGCGCTGAACTGCTCCTGGCTGAAGTGACCCTGATTGCGCCGAACCCGCCTGTAGGCGCGGCGGCGTTGCCGGTGCAGGTAGCGATGGGGGACGTTTTTGGACAACAAGCCCGGTTGGTTGGATATAGCCTGGGGCAAGGGCCTTTTAAAGCGGGCCTGTCGCTGCCCCTGACACTGTTTTGGGAATCGCTGGTGGATAATCCCGGCCCGCTGGTCGTCCTGGTCGAGCTTAAAGATGCTGCCGGAGAAACGGTTGTTTCTCACCGGCAAGAACCCGTTTGGCCCGCAACCGAGTGGCGACAAGGCGCTATTTTGCTCGACCCGCACGATGTCGCTTTGCCGCCCGCGCTCGCTCCCGGTGAATACCGCCTGTCTATAAGCCTCCTGACGCCGGAGCAGGGCAACCTGGCTGTTAACGGCCAGAAGCAGTTATCGCTAACAACCGTGACTACAATTGACCGCCCTCACATTTTTGAAGCGCCAAATCCAGAGATTGACCTGGCCGTTAACTTTGGAGAACAAGCCAGGCTGGTCGGTCTGGATTTGCCCCGGACTCAAGTGAAGGCCGGTCAATCCGTTAAATTTGCGTTGTACTGGCAAGCGATAGCCCCGCTTGATAAAAGCTGGACGGTCTTTGTCCACTTGACCGATAGCGAGGGAAAAATCATCAGCCAGCAAGACCAAATACCGGGCGGCGGCCGCTTTCCCACAACCGGCTGGCTCCCCGGTGAATATCTGGTTGACAGCTACAATCTACTCATCCCGTCCAATGCTCCTCCCGGTCAAAAATATCGCCTAAAAATCGGCCTGTACGATGCCAATGATTTTATTCGCTTGCCGGTTGTAGAAGCAGGTCAGATTGTCAATGACCATATTACGCTTGAGAGTTGGCCTATTTCAGTGGAGTGAATTAAAATCGGATATCCAAAGTGGTAGGCCGTTAGGTGTGGTTAAGAAATTTAGGGAGTTAGATTGACACTTGATCAACGTGATGCGTAATCCGTAATGCGTAAAGGGTTACGGATTGCGAATTGCGAATTACGTTCATAGATATTGAAATGTCAATCTAACTTGAATTATACTGCCAACGGCCATAAAGTAACATTTTTATGGGACACAGATGAACACAGATTTCACAGATTTTTGTTTAGTTTTTTACCATAATCTGTGTTTATCTGCGAAAATCTGTGTCCTATTCTCTGGCTTTCAGAAT
>JAJRVO010000576.1 GCA_024277275.1 Chloroflexota bacterium | reverse complement strand
CGCAGCGCGGTGGTTACCGCCGCCGCGGCCTACGGTTTACAAGCCATTGACATGGTCCTGATTGATCTAAAAGACGTGGAGCGACTGGAAGAGGAGTGCGTCTTTGCCCGGCAATTGGGCTATGAAGGCAAAATGGCTATCGACCCCCGACAGGTAGAAGTTATCAACCGTGTTTTTGCTCCCTCGCCCCAATAAATTGAAGAGGCCCAACGGTTGATGCAAGCCTACGCAGACTGCCAGGCTACCGGAGCCGGCGTCTTTGCGTTAGACGGCAAAATGGTCGATATGCCGATGGTCAAGATGGCCGAGCGCGTTCTTGATAAGGCAAAGGCAACGGGATTGTTAATAGATGGGTGATTTTTGATTCTTTTTTCAAATTATTGCCGCTGCCCGGACAAAACGCCGGCTGGATGCCAAATTGGGGAATCGTCGTAAACCTTTCCACCAAAAATGGGCTTTCTGCTCAAACTTTGTAAATTTGTCCCGTCGGCGTTTATTACAAAAATTTGACTGTCGCCGCTCTTGAGTGATGAGAAGGCCAACCGGGTTCCATCAGGAGACCAACTGGGCTGGTCATCATAGGCATTCCTTTTACCGATGCGGGTCAGTCCAGACCCATCAACGTTCATTACAAAGATGTTTACATCGCCATCGCGCAGGGAAGAAAATGCAATCCTGGTTCCATCCGGCGACCAGACTGCCTTGTTATCATCTGCCGAATGGGTTGTAAGCTGCTTTAGCTCTGCGCCGTCGCTGTTCATCAGGTAGATGTCGGCCTTTCCGTTGCGGAAGGATGTAAAAGCTAATTGTTTGCCATCAGGCGACCAGACAGCGTTCCCATCGTCAGCCGGGAAATGGGTTAAATTAACCGCATCCAATCCATCTTTGTTTATGACATATATGTCGAAGTCCCCGGTACGTTTAGATTGAAAGGCCAATTGGGCGCCATCCGGCGACCAGGCCGGCATTGAATCTTCCGCCGCCGGATTGTTTGTTAAATTCACGCGACTTGATCCGTCAACGTTCATCAGGCAGATATCGGTATAACCGTCCCCTCGACATGCAAAAGCCAACTGTTTGCCATCAGGCGACCAGGCTATTCCATCATCATCGCCGGGATTATCCGTCAGTCGTTTTTGCCCGGTCCCATCGGCGTTCATTACATAAATTTCAGGGTTGCCGTCACGATCAGAAACAAAGGCGATATATTTTCCGTCCGGCGACCAGGCCTGCCACCAATCGTCCGCAGGGTGGTTTGTCAGGTTTGCCTGCCCAGAACCGTCTTCATCCACCACATAGATTTCTAAATTGCCGTCGCGCCGGGAGACAAAGATAATATCGTTGCCGGCAGGTTGGCAGGCAGACAAGATGACGGCTGATAAAACTAAACACAATGGTAAAAAATTGAATTGAACCTGCAAAATATGTCTCCTGATTATTGAGAAGATACTGGTAACTTCTCAATAATCCGGGGAGACCGCAGAGGTCTTAAAGACCTCTGCGGTCTTGCACAAAGTGACCCCAAAGTTATTGAGAAGATACAGATACTGTGATTAAAAATGTACAACAGCAAAATCAAGCATAAAAATCTCCGGTTTGTCAAAAGATAAGATATAAGCTACACTCAGCCCATTATGCCATATGTAACCCAAAACAGCCAACAAATCTTTTATACTTACAATGGAACAACCGCCCCTGCTCCGGCAATTGTGCTGGTGCATGGCGCAGGCGGTAGCCACAGAGAATGGCCGCAAGCGTGGCAGCAGCCACCTGGAGCCACGGCGACTGCCGAGCAAAAAACCTTGACCGAATTTCCGGTTTACGCGCTCAACCTGCCGGGACATCATCGCTCCGACCCACCCAGCCGCAGCAGTGTTGACGACTACGCTCAAGATGTGATGGATTTTATCGAGACGCTTGGTTTGGAGAAAGTGGTTATTGTGGGGCACTCAATGGGCGGGGCAATTGCTCAAGTCATCAGCCTGCATCAGCCGTTATATTTGGCGGGGCTGGTTTTGGTTGGTACGGGGGCGCGGCTACCCGTAAATGAAATGCTCCTAAACGGCTTGCTGACCGATTTTCCCGGCACGGCGCGGCTGATTGTAAAGTTTGCCTGGCATAAAGAGACCAATGCCTATTTTAAACAACAAGCCAGCCAACGTTTGCTTAACACGCCTCCGGCCGTGGTTCATGGCGATTTCCTGGCCTGTGATGCGTTTGATATGAGCGACCGCCTGGACCAGATAAAAGCCCCCACGCTGGTGGTTGGCAGTTCTGTCGACAAAATGACGCCATTAACAGCCAGCCAATTTTTGGTTGATCGTATCCCTAATGCTCAACTCGCCGTTATTGAAGGGGCCGGGCATTACATGGCGATGGAGCAAACATCGCAAGTTACTGAGGCGATGGTCGAGTTTCTCAAAGAGATTTAGGTAACGGGTAGGTCGGGTTGAGGCGCGAAACCCGACATTTTTGGGCCGGTTGTGTTGGGTTTCATTCTTCAACCCAACCTACTACTACTGGTACATAAGCGACTTGGCGCGCGTGATAATTAATCAGAACCTTGAAAACATCGTCAGGCCAGATTTCAGTATCAGAATTGGTCATATACTGTCTCTTTTGGCTTTATTCTGCCTCCAGTATCGTTTTTAGATTGACCAGGCTGCGCTTGATAGCGCGGTGGGTTGAGGCTTGCCCGCCCAATTTGTCGGCAATGGTAGCCAGAATTCCCCGGGGCCGGTAATCCCAAATCCAGGTAAAGTGAGTGTTGCCGCCCACCGATTCAAACTGCCAGGTCATTTTGCTGCCGGCGGCAAATGGGCTGCTGGCAGCGGTGTCAAGCGCCTTTACTTTTGAACCGGAGGGAAACTGAAAATCGATGTACTCGGCATCCCAGCTAAAAATGGAACCGCCCGCTTGTCCGGCGTCAACGCGAAACAGAGTCCCCCGGCGAATGGGAGTGGGTGTAAGCAACTCTATGTATGTCACTTGCTCGTCCCAATCAGGCCGGCTGGCGGCGTCGTGACAAAATTGAAAGACATCGGCTCGCGCTGCGGCGATGTCTATGGATGCTTCAATGTGGGGCATGATGCCTTCTCCTATAAAACCATTTTGGATTTTAGATTTTGGATTGGGGACTCTTTCTTTTCCACTCCCTTGCTCCAGGACTGTTCAGTTCTCGCCAATCGCCGGTGATTTTACCGCCAAGGACGCCAAGGACGCCAAGATTTTTATAAATTCTTTGCGTCCTTGGCGCTCTTGGCGGTTTAAAAATTATGCCACGCCTTAGAACTGAACAGCCCTGCTTGCTCCCCTGCCCCCTTGCTGCAGAGTTTCATAGGGTGCGTGTGAAGTCTCGCTTCATAGGCGGCTCCTGTTAACTCAAATATCTCCCAACATCTCAGATGCAGCGCTGTGGAAAACTACATCAGCGATGGAGTCCAGGGGGGTAGGCTCTTTGTTTATAATGACCAATCTGGCGCCTTGTTGTTTTGCCATCACCGGCAAAGAAGCCGCGGGCTGGACAACCAGAGAACTGCCTATCACCATAAACAAATCGCACCGCCTTGTTTCCTGCGTGGCTTCTTCAAGAACTGCCGTGGGTAGCGACTCGCCAAAGAATACGACCTCCGGCCTCAAACGACCGCTACATCCTGAACAGGTTGGAGGAAACTGCGTCTCAAGCTGCCGATAGACTGTATCAATTGTGTATCCCTTATTGCACTCCATACACAAGATGCGCCGCGTGTTGCCGTGCAGTTCCAGCACTCGCCTAGAACCGGCAAGCTGGTGGAGACCATCAATGTTCTGGGTGATGATCGCCCTGAGTACGCCCTTTGCTTCCAGCTTGGCCAGGGCTATGTGCGCCTTGTTTGGCTCTGCCTGTTTAAGAAGCGGATACCGCACCTCTCGGAAGAAGCCCCAATAATACTTGGGGTCTTTGAGAAAGTAGCGGATGTTGGCGTACTTGGCCGGATCATATTTGTGCCAAACACCGTCCTCTGCGCCTCGGTAGGTGGGTATCCCACTCTCAGCAGAAATACCGGCCCCCGTAAAGACGACCATGTATTTGGCTTGGAAAATCATTTGATTGAGTTGGTGTGTTTTTAGCATATCAATTTATAAAATTGCGCCTAGTCTTGGCAAGACTTTGGCGGAGTTTTCAAAGTTATCTCTTTGCTCGCTAATGACCCGCACACGGAAGTCGCATTTTAAGCAATCTCGCAGTTTAAGAGCAAATGTGCCTTGCACTCGCCCGTTGCATAACGTGCCCGCAATTGCCCAGCATACGCGGCCGCCATTCTGCCCGTCGTTCATACCATCTGTTCTGGTCTCGGTTGTAGCAGGGCACACGCCTAATTCAGTTACATTTGCGCCGTCAGGCTCCCGGCCACACTCTTTATGTTCCCAGCAGTTAATTTTGGTCGCTTTTTTCATAAACGCTTGTTCTTTCTGTAATTCACAATTCCCTCCGCATCAATATGATAATCTTTGAGAGTCTTTAGAATTTGTTGTTTTTGCACTTCTTAATATACCAAATTCTGCCGCAATGGAGTGTCCCAAGATTGTCCCAAAAGATACCCGTTTTTGGGATAAAAATTCCTGCAAGCGCTTAAACCTAACCTGCGGTCAGTATGTTGTCTTCTACTGTGCGAGCGCTAATGATTGCCCGAACCATGACCGCGCCAATTACCAACGCGCCGCCTATAAAGGCCAGTTGTCCGGGAACCTCGCCGATGAACAGAAATACCCAGAGCGGATTCAGGATGGGTTCCATAGTCAAAATGAGGGTTGATTCGAGCGCCTGTACGTGCTTAATGGCAAACGAGTAAAAAATAAACGAAAGTCCAATTTGAAAGGTGCCCAGGTATAAAATGATGCCCAAACTTGAGGGCGAAAATGTTTCTTGCATCAGGGACGGTAAGCCAATAAAAACACCTAACAGATTCCCCAACAGAATGGTATTGGCCGGCACACCGGTTTTTTGCCCGCGCATACATAAAACCATCACCGCCATTGCAATGCCGCTAAGAACGGCAACTATATTGCCGTAAAAGCCATCAAAGCTCAAGTCATCGCCAAAAAAAAGCAGCATCCCGGCAAAGATAACCAGCATCGATATCCAATCTGCGCGTCGTGGCCGTTCTCCCAACAGCCAAAAGCCAAATAAGAGGATGTAAAGCGGGGCGGTGTACTGCAAGAAGATGGCGTTAGCGGCAGTGGTTAGCTTTGTAGCCATAATGAAAAGAAGCTGTGTCCCCACGTAGCCCAGAGCGCCTAAGATTTGCAAACGTGTCCAGCGAAAATCGAAGCGCCGCAGGTAAATCAGGAAGACAACGGTGGCTATCATACTGCGG
>JAJRVO010000575.1 GCA_024277275.1 Chloroflexota bacterium | reverse complement strand
ACCGTAAAGCCGGGCGTCGGCGTAGCCTGCTGCTTTTAGTTGCTCTACCCGCTCGCGACCCTTCAGTATCATCTCGCCCCGGCCGCCAAAGCTAATTGCCCCGGTGGGGCAAGCCTTCGAGCAGGCCGGTACCACATCGTTATGCATCCGGTCCTGGCAGAAGGTACACTTGCTAGCCTTAGCTTCGCCGGTGTAGATGTTTTCCACATCCAACTTCGGCACGCCAAAGGGACAGGCCTCTACACAGTAGCCGCAGCCGTTGCACAAGTCTTGTTCCAGTGAGACAAACCCCATCGCGTCGTGCTTGAGAGCATCGGTGGGACACACTTCAATACAGGCAGCCTGGTTACAATGCAGGCAGCGTTTATTAAAGAAAGTCCAGGCAAAGCGTCCATCTTCCTCATGCTCTATAAACTCGATGAGGGTGTAGGTGGTGGGGTTCAGCGTAGGCGGATTCTGATATGTGCCTCGCTGGGTTGTGCTCGTCGAGGCCAGGTCGTTCCACTCTTTGCAAGCGGCCTGGCAGCCCCGGCAAGCGGTACATTTTGCTACATCTAATAACATTGCCATTGCCATTTTCATTTACCTCCTTTCTACACCTTCTCAACGTTACAGAGGAACGCCTTGGTTTCAGGGATCATCGTGTTTGCATCGCCTACCGGGGGAGTCAGCACGTTAGCGCTATCTCCCTGCGACAGGCCGGCAAACCCCCAGTGCCAGGGCAAACCAATCTGATGAACCGTTTGACCGTTGATCTGGAAAGGCTTGAAGCGTTTGGTAACCATCGCCACGCCTTTCACTTCACCCCGGGCCGATTTAACAGCAACCTTATCGCCGTTGGCAATACCCTTTTCCCCGGCCAACTCTTCGCTCATCTCGATGAAGAGACCGGGCTGAAACTCATTGAGCCAGGGATTGTTGCGGGTCATCGCTCCCGACTGCCAGTGTTCTGACAGGCGATAGGTGGTGCCTACAATGGGGAACTCTTCAGCCGTACCTCGCGTGTCTTTTGTTGCATCGAATATCTTGAAAGCGGGGTTGATCTGAATGCCGGACATAAGATTGCCAACCGGGCTTTCCCACGGCTCGTAATGCTCGGGGAAGGGGCCATCGGCCCGACCGGCTCCAAAGAGACGAGCGTGGCCTTCCGGTTTCATGATGAAGGCGTGTTTGGTGCCGGGCGCCCAGCCGCCGTCGGGCACGTCGCCTTCCCACTTTTTGCCGTTCCAGCGGATGGAGAAGCGAGCCGGGTCAAAGGGGTTGCCGTCGTTGTCGCAACTGGCCCGGTTGTAGATGATGCGCCGGTTGACCGGCCAGGCCCAGCCCCACTTGGCGTAGAGGCCAATGCCGGCCGGGTGGTAGTCGGTGTTGTCGCGGCGGGCCATCATATTGCCGTCCTCGTTGTAGCTGCCGGAGTAGAGCCAGTTGGCGCTGGTGGTGCTGCCATCGGCCTTTAACTTGGTAAAGTTCTTCACCAACTCACCCTTCTTGGCAATCACGTTGCCGTCCTCATCCAGGATGTCCCGGGTGTAGAAGCCGTTGATTTCGCGGGCCACTTTATGCACATCCACCTCGGTGCCGGTCGAATCGTAGTTCCAATCGAGTTTGGTGATGGCCTCGGCATTGGGGCCGCCTTCCTGCTCGTAGAGGGCTTGCAGGCGAATCATCAATTCGTTGAGGATCCAGCTATCAGGCTTGGATTCGCCCAACGGCTCTTGCGCCTTCCAGCGCCATTGCGCCCAGCGGCCAGAGTTGGTAATAGAACCTTCCTTTTCAAAGGAGAGAGCAGCCGGAAGCAAGAAAACCTCAGTATCGATGCCGGCCGGATTCACGCCGGGTCGTTTCCAGAATTGAGCCGTCTCCAACTCCCAGATGTTGACGGCCACCATCCAATCCAGCTTTCCTAAGCCATCTAAGACCATGTTGGCGTGCGCCCCACCAACGGCGGGGTTCTGTCCCCAGGCAAAGAAGCCCTTGATGCCGCCGGCATCCATATCGTGGAAGAGGGAAAGCCAGGAATGATTGCCCACGTTTTTGGGCAGCCAGTCGTAGCCAAAGTCGTTTTCGGCGGTGGCGTTATTGCCATACCATGCCTTGAGCAGGCTGACCATGTATTTGTCGTAATGCTGCCACCAGTTGGCGCTCATCTCGTCGTTACTCTTGGGGGTCTTGGCCTCGATGTATTGGGCCAGGGTTTCGTGCTGCGCGGCGGGGGTACCGAGGTAGCCGGGCAAGATGTGGAAAAGCAGGCAGTGGTCGGTGGAACCTTGCACGTTGCTTTCGCCGCGCAGGGCATTTACCCCACCGCCGGCCCGGCCAATGTTGCCCAACAACAGTTGGAGCATAGCCGCCGTGCGGATAATCTGGGTGCCGTAGGTATGTTGCGTCCAGCCCATGGCGTACATAATGGTAGCCACGCGATCCGGCGCGCCGCTGCTGGCATACGTTTCATAAATTTGTTCCAGCAAATCTGCGGGCGTGCCGGTGATATTCGACACGGTAGCAATATCGTACCGACTGTAGTGTTTTTTGAGAAGCTGGAAGACACTGTTGGGGTCCTGCAAGGTTTTGTCTTCCATAGGGATGCCGTTGGCATCGTTCTGATAGGTCCAGTTTGATTTGTCGTAGCTGCGCTTCTCGGAATTGTAGCCCACAAAGAGACCGTCGTCAAAGCCAAAATCAGGATTAATCAGGAATGGGGCATTGGTATGCTCGGCCACGTATTCCTCGTGGTACAGATTATTGTCCAGGATGTACTTAATCATCCCGCCTAAAAAGGCAATATCAGTTCCAGAACGTAGCGGGGCATAGATATGGGCCCGCGATGAGGTGCGGGTAAAACGAGGGTCAACGCTAATGAGGGTGGCTCCGTTCTCGATGGCCTTTTCCACCCAGCGGAAGGAGATAGGATGGTTTTCAGCGGCGTTGGAGCCCATAATTAAGATTACGTCTGCATTTTTGATGTCAATCCAGTGATTGGTCATCGCTCCCCTACCGAACGACTCTGCCAGAGCCGCAACTGTAGCGGAGTGTCATATCCGGGCCTGGTGTTCTATGTAGACCAGGCCCATTGCCCGCAGCGCCTTGACCAGCATAGCACACTCTTCATTGTCAAGCGCCGCGCTGCCCACGCTGGCAATGGCCTTAGTATGATTGACCAACCGGCCCTGGTCGTCACGCTCGGTCCAGTATTCATCGCGGGTTTTCTTTATCCGCTTAGCGACCTCGTCCAGCGCCCAATCCCACTCAACCTCTTTCCAGTTGGCGGCGCCGGGTTTGCGATACATCGGCTTGGTCACCCGGTCGGGGCTATCGGCCAGGTGAACCAACGTTTCGCCCTTGCTGCATAAAGCGCCCTGGTTAATGGGATGGTCCGGATCGCCTTCTATATTGACGACCTTACCACTAACCGTACCCACCACCATCCCACAGCCAACGGCACAGTAGGGCAGGGCAATTGCATCTAAAAATTTCGCAAAATAGATGATTCACGAATGTTTTTAAAGATTTTTATCGCTTTTACGGAATAATTAAAAGTTGTCATAATATCTTTTTCGATAAAAGCCTTATTTGTGTCTGATTCCTT
>JAJRVO010000574.1 GCA_024277275.1 Chloroflexota bacterium | reverse complement strand
TACTTTTTATCGCCCCAAATGAGGCGGTTGCGCCATTCGGCGGGGCGGCCGGCGCTGAACATGTCCAGGGCCAGTTGGCGTTGCTGGGCGCTCTCGTTGACGGTTTCTACGGTTTGAAAGGGGAGCTTGAGTCGCGGCGGGGCGGCGCGCTTGCCGCCGGCGTCGTATTTGCCGTCCCAGATGAGTTCTACCATAGGGTGAGTCTCCTTGTTTTTAGAGTGGTAGTTAGAGCAGAATTAGCGGAATGGTAGAATAATTCTCACATTCTGTAAATTCTGCTCTTTCCTTCTCAATTTTAGCACGGAATAGAAAAAGGGTCGATTTGCAGGCGCTCATCTCGTTCTAAAAGTAAACTTAAACGGCGCTGCCGAATTCCCACTTTTGTCTTTGAAGTTATTGAAATTTGAAGCATTGATCCAGATCACATACGCTTTGTTTGGCTCTAACTTTACCGGCAATACATTGGCGGTGTTATTCTCAATATCCAATTATCCGGGTTTTTCCATTCAGCCTTGTTTATTTCGTCCTGGGGTTTCATAATTCATTTCTATTGACAACACCAAACCTTAACACCCATAAACCGCCACCTGCCACAGCCAGGTCTTGCGATAAAAACGTCGTTCCAGGCCGTTGCCGCGTACCACCGCCTCAACTGCCTCGGTGGGGTGGACAAAGACGCGAAAAGGGTTGCGACTAACCCACAACCCGAAGTTCATAACAGCCACGCCAATTTTGGTCCACCACGTATCCCGTGGATAGACCACACCGTACAACTTACCGGCTTTTTGAGACGACAGCCCCACCAGGGCCGGCATGTCGTGATAGCAGCAAATGACCCGATCCAGAGTGACAATATCGACCGGGGCGATGTTGGGGGCCAGGTCGACAAAGTTGCCGTGGTGGTAACTGACCTGGTTGGCGTGGTTTTGTCGTTGGGCTTCATCTTTGGCCGCTTTGATATAGGCGGTTGAGGCGTCTACGTTGACGGCGCTGCCGGCTCCACTCTTCAACAACTCGTGCTGAATGGCTCCCACGCCCCCGCCAATATCCAGCAGGGTCATCTCTTCGACCCCCTGTGCCTTGAGCGCATTGATTAACATCCGGGTGGTTTTGCTCGGACCCTTTTTACGATACGCTTTGAGGTCGCCGGCGGCGGTTTTGTCGCTAAATAAACTTTCCATACCCCGGCATTGGCAGCAGTTCATAATTTTTCTACCTGTGGTGTGTTAGACAATCTAATTATTTTTCGAGATAAGAGTTACAGGGCCAGACCCTAACCTGGACAAGCCAGAACCAAACAGGCGGGAAGTAAGAAGTAGGGAGTAGGAAGTAGGAAGTAGGGGAAAAATCCTTACTCCTTACTGCCTACTCCCTACTCCCCCAGGGCTGTTCAGTTCTCACCAATCGCTGGTGATTTTACCGCCAAGATCGCCAAGATCGCCAAGATTTTCATAAATTCTTTGCGTCCTTGGCGTTCTTGGCGGTTCAAAAAATACACCGCATCTTAGAACTGAACAACCCTGCCTACTCCCCGATTTTACAAAAGGGGAAATCAGGTGAAAGGAGTTCGGAATTAATTCCCGACTCCAGCCCATTTTACCTGATTCCCTATATGAGCCTACCTGGGACGATCCAACCTGCAATCCAAAATCCGCAATCTAAAATCCAAAATCCTAATATCCGGCCCACGAGGTGCCGGCGCCCACGTATTCATCGCGGGTAATTTTTCCGTTTGTAATTTCAACTACGCGGGGGACGCGACTGGCTAACTCCTTGTCATGCGTGACCATAAGCATAGATTTGCCGGATTCAACAAACTTGTGGAAGAGGTCAAAAACGTCATGCGCGGTGCGGGTATCAAGGTTGCCGGTTGGCTCATCGCCAACAAGCAAGGGGGGATCGTTGGCCAGGGCGCGGGCGATGGCGGCGCGTTGCTGCTGCCCGCCGGAAACCATACTAGGCAGTTTGTCGGCCTGGTCGGCCAGCCCAACTGTCTCCAGCAGATGCATCGCTCGCTCCCGGCGTTCTTTGGGGCGGTACTTGTTGGCAAAGTCCATCGGCAGAATGACGTTTTGCAAAATGCTGAGGGCCGGCAGCATCTGGAAAAATTGAAAAATGATGCCGACGTGTTCGCCTCGCCAGGCGGCCAACTGGTTTTCCGACATTTTGTTCAACTGGCGTCCGGTCACAAGCACCTCGCCGTCCGAAGGACGGTCAATGCCGGTAATCATGTTCAGCAGGGTCGATTTACCGTTACCGGAGGGGCCAACAATAGAGACAAACTCGCCTTCCTTGACATCAAAGGAGAGACCCTTGAGGATGGTGATCTCGCCATCGCCCACTTTGAAACTTTTAACAACGTCTTTTACTTGAACAACGTGTTCGTAATTTTCTTCTTTTTTCCCAACCATAATTACTCCCTAACGAGGTAAAAATTTACTATGCTTCCAGCGCGGCCCAAATCAAATTTACTTTGGGTTTATACCTGTCTACGTCATACATTTCATCTACGTCAACGCCGTTCACGCCCTGGGTGACAAGATTTAGATCGACATCGGTCAGATTGTAACGTTGCTGGTAGGCGGTCATCCGGCCAAATTTACCTTCTTTTAGCAGGCGTGCAGCCAAAATGGCAAAGTTGGTAGCCCCCAGCAGGTCTTGCCCATCGGGGGGACCGGTGCGCAGCAAATAGGTAAGTGGCTGGTGGAACACTTCTTCGCCGGTTAGGTGACTTAACAGCTCGGCGACAACCATGCCGCTGCCCATCAGGCTGCTGCCCGTTTCTACCACCTCATCCAGAGTAAAATCTTCGCCGGCCTCTGCTTCTGTAGCTTTCTCCTCGGTCATCAACTGCAAAACCTCTGACTTACTGCGCGGTGAAAGATGAGGGGTGTACTTTAAGACTTTGTCCGGCACAATGCTGGAACCATCACTAACCAACACTACGGCGTAGTTGTTAGGGTGTAACGCCTTGTCGCGCTGCACCAAAGAAGCCAACCTCTCCGGATCATAGGGTACTTCGGGAATAATGACCCGATCCGCTCCGGCTAAAAAGGCAACCATTAGCGTGCTCAAGCCGGTATTACGAAACGTTTCAATCGTAACAATTTGCTCGCGTGAGCCGGCCAGAGATTGTAACTCATGGACAAAGGCTACGCCTTTGGCCAAGCCGGTGCTAAAGCCAATAGTGTAATCGGTGCCGTAAATGTTGTTGTGGATTGTTTTGGGGATAGCCACAATGGGCACACCCGCCTGGCTAAGATGAGCGGCATAGCGGAGCATATCGTCATCGCCGACAACCAGTAAGGCCCTATAACCCAGCCTTTCTACTACATCTTTGATGTGGTCGGTCAGGTCATAGGTTTCTACGCCCGGTTTGCGCAAAAATGCCGGGAGCGATTGGCGGGACGCTTGCAATGGGTTTAGGCGAGATGAATGTAGAAAAGAGCCGGAAGTCCGGTCAATAGCCCGAACCATATGTTTATTGAGTTCAATAAAATTATCGCCATAGGTGGTCGGGTCTTGATAGTTGTACTTTATCAACCCTTCCCACCCTTTACGGATACCAATCGGCTCAAATCCCTCATCAAGAACACGGTAAACCAGGCTTTTAAGACACATATTCAAACCGGGAACATCGCCACCGCCAACTAAAATACCAACTCGTTTATTCATTAGAAATTCCTCTGTGAATTATTAATAGAGTTGTTCCCCAATTAACAGATTAGGAAATTTGGACACAGATTTCACAGATAAACACAGATTTTCTTCTTTGTTTTTAAAATAATCTGTGGAATCTGTGTGAATCTGTGTCCTACAAACGAGATAATCTTATTAGGGAACAAGTCTAATTGAGATTTCCACCCTCGTTCCAACGCTCCTGCGTTGGAACTTTGTGGCCTTAGCGCCAGGAGAGCATCCTTTCATCAACGCCGGCATAATCCAGGTTGAGACCATCCAGAGCGCCGTTGGGGAACATAGGCCGCTGGTTGGCGCCGTCGGCGTTCATTATCCAGATTTGCCACTGACCACTTCGGTCACTGACAAAGGCTAACTGGCTGCCATCCGGCGACCAGACCGGCGCGGCGTTGTTCCAGTGCGGGTTTGGTTGCCCGTCTCCCTGAGTACTGTCCAGGGTTTGGTAGCCTTCTTCTGTCATCATCATTTGGCTCCGGCTTTGGGCGGCCAACACTGAGAGTGGGGTTTCGGTCAGGCGCTGCCGGTTGCTGCCGTCAAGGTTCATAGTGTGGATTTCCCAGTGGCCGTTTTGCCAGTAGGTCACCGCCACTTTGCTCCCGTCCGGCGAGAGGACCACCGGTCCCCGGTCGTTGCCGTCGGCGCTGATGGGGTGGCCGCTTTGGCTGTGGGTGTTGTACAGGCTGACTCCTTTGTCGCCCCGGAATAACAGGGTGTTGGGGTCGGTAGGATGGCCGCTGGGGGCGTAGTTGTAGCTGGAACCGGTTGATAAATCGACGTATTCATTTTTGACCAGGTCGACCTGAGCCAGATGCCAGTGCGCGTCTGGGGGGATGTTGTACTCGATGCTGCCGTCATCGTTGATTTTGAGGTCTCTGGCATTGCCGGGCACGCTGGGGATATTGATGTCTGTATCCCGGCCCGACACAGCCCGTCTGATGATGCGTTGGGCATAGGTGCCGGGATAGAACTTGACAAACTCGTTGTCCCTGGAAAAGACTTGATGGCTAAAAATCAGACGCGAGCCATCCGCCGACCAGGTGGGTGATTTCATTTGCACCCGGTTGCCAAACCAGGCGGTTTCGTTGCTACCATCAACATTGATAGTGTACAATTCAAAGCCGTTTTCCCAGCGGGTGAAGGCGATTTGGCTGCCGTCGGGTGAAAGTTGCGGGTCAAGACCGCGGGTTAGTTGGCGCAAGCCGGTTCCGTTAGCGTTGATGACGTAAATCTCGCCGCCGTTGCG
>JAJRVO010000573.1 GCA_024277275.1 Chloroflexota bacterium | reverse complement strand
GGCCAGGTTGACCACGCTAAACAACAAATCCCCAATTTCCGACTCCAAATGAGCCGCATCAGTCGCCTCGACAATCTCGTGGGCCTCTTCGACTACTTTATCCAGAACGCCCTCGATATCGGGCCACTCAAAACCCACTCGTACCGCCTTTTTAGAGATAGCCATTGCCTGGGCCAGAGCCGGTAAAGCCGCCGGAACCCCATCCAGAGCAGAGGCAACCTGATTAGATTGACCCTTAGCCGCCTTTTCTGCCTTTTTAATCGACTCCCAATTAACGGCCACATCCCCCACCCCGTTGACGACTACATCGCCAAAAACGTGCGGGTGACGTCGCACCAGCTTGCGGTTGATGTGGTCAATAACCGTTCCCATTTTAAATTCTCCGGCGTCGATGGCAATTTGGGTGTGCAGCGCTATCTGCAATAGCAAGTCGCCCAACTCTTCTGCCAGAGCTACAGGGTCGTCCGCGTCAAGCGTTTCCAAAACCTCGTAGGTTTCTTCCAGCAAATAAGGGCGTAATGTTTGGTGAGTCTGCTCCCTGTCCCACGGGCAGCCGTCCGGCGCCCGAAGGTGGGCAATAGTCTCCTGAAACGCTGAAAACCCGCTGGAGTCCTTATCGGCGGGGAGATACAGCGCAGTTAAGGTATCGAGGCGGGGTTGGCTATCTAAAGCTGAAAGCGGGCAAGACCAGACCCGCTCGGCCTCGCTTCCGGCGGCCTGAATCAGCGTGACGCTGAAATTGTTGGGGTAGGCGTTGAGCAGGGTTTGTTTGACTTGCGTAAACATATTCCGGTTATAGAGATGGATAATTATAGCCGGTCTATCCGGCTCCAGCGGCGGGTGGCGCAGCGATGCAATCTCGGCAGCATCGGCTATTTGCAAATTCCCCTGCGCATCCAGGTTAAGGGTCGAAAAAGCTGAGTCCAAAAAACTCAAACCGGGTATAATGGTCACGGCCAGACCGGCGGCATCGGCCAGAGCGCGGATGTGAGGCACGGTAGCCTCGTCTACGTTGGGATGGCCGGGTACGGCGTAAATTACGCCTTTGTTGCGTTGCCCCATCCGCACAATTTCGGCGGCAATTTGATGGCGAACCTGATTAAAATTGTTATTTTGGTGGTCCCAGTCATCAAAGGCGTGAGTTTTAGCGGAAATATCAATCACGCTGGGATGCTGAGCGGTGCGTAAATAAACGTCGCTGGCCTGGCGCAGCGCTTTATAGGCGGCCTGGGTCCAATGCTCGCTCCCGCCGGGACCGAGGCCGATGATAGTAATGCCGGATGGCATATTTTTCTCCTGGTTTATAGATTGCCGGTAACTATTCAGCTTAAGTAAACAAAGGTAATATCTTGCGGGTAATTAGTAAATGGTAATTGGTAATTGACCCAAATTACTTAAGTGAAGCGGCTTACTAATTACCAATTACCGATACCCAGAATCTTTGTAAAAAAAGCTAAATGGTTACGATTACTGTTGATTATACTTAACCGTCTGCACTTTTGAAAAAGCCTTTGACAAAGTTCTCTAAAAGTGTTATCTTGAACCAAAGGAAAATGTGTCTGTTAACAAAACCTATCAAAAAGGGAGACATCATGAAAAAAACATTATTCTTTGTTAGTAGCATACTGATTCTGGCGGCGTTAGCCTGTAGTTTTAGCGTCAGCACGGCCAATATTGCCGGAGCAAAAATGGCCCACGATTCCGAGGGCAACGACCCAACTACAGTATTTGCCCAGGATGAAACGTTTTACGCTGTGGTTGACTTGGCCAATGCCCCGGACGATACCAAGGTAAAAAGCGTATGGACGGCAGTTGAAGCGGATGGCGTCGATCCTAACTCGTTGATTGACGAGGTTGAAACTACATCTTCTGACGCCCAGCTTTATTTTGAATTGAGCAATGATGAGAAAATGTGGCCTGTGGGTAAGTATAAGGTCGATTTGTTCCTTAATGACGAATTGGACCGCACTTTGGAATTTGAGGTAGAAGGGGCAGTGGCTGCCGCCCCAGAGCCGGAACCCACTGCCACCCCAACCGAGGAACCGGAACCTGAACCAACTGTAGAACCCACCCCAACCGAAGAAGCCCAGGCCAGTTCAGCCGGTGATTCGTTGGGCAGCGATTCATCGACCGGCGACTCCCCGCCAAGCAAGGCATCAGAAGAAGAAGAAACTGAGCCGGTCGCTTTGTCGTTGCAGCCGGAGCCTTACGTTCACCCCTCCGGCGCTTTTTCCTTTGCTTTACCCGAAGGTTGGGAAGTAACCAACGAGGGTGATTTTTCTGCCGCTGCCGGCGATGACAACTCAATTGTAGGGGCCGAGTTCTTTAATGCCGACCTTGTCTACGACGAAACGATGATGCAGACGTTTATTGAGCTGTATTTAGACAATTTTATACTTTCCGGCGAGTACGAAGTGTTAAGCCAGGAAGAACAGCCTGATGGTAGCATGTATGTAGCTGTGACCTCTGAGTCTAGCAAAGGCGCCGGGATTGACAGTGATTTCTTCTTTGAGCAACGAGACACAATTGTATTTATTTTCTATTTTTCAACCTTTATCTACGATGAGATCCAACCAACGTGGAATGAGATTATTGCCAGTTATGCGGTTGATCCCGATGCTGCTTTAGCGGTGGCTCCGGCGACTACGCCAACCCTTGCCCCTACATTACCTCCTCCTCCTCC
>JAJRVO010000572.1 GCA_024277275.1 Chloroflexota bacterium | reverse complement strand
TCGGGCTGATTTTTGTCAATGTAAGAGCAGAATTGGCAGAATTAACGAATCAAAAATCTATCATTCTGAAAATTCTGCTCTGAAATGCCCACAATTGCAACAATTTTTACACCCTAATTGTCAAACCGGGAATTGCTGCTGAGTTTGCATAAAATCTAGGATTAACTGAACAAATCGTTCACCATCCGTCGGGGCTGTCAGGATGGCTTCAAAAACAATGTCATCATCTACTTCCGAGTATAGATGTACCAATCGGTTTCGCATTGACGCCATCTGTTGCAGGGTCAACGCAAAATCATTTGGGATGAGATTAGCCTCGCTTAATATCTGAAATGTTTCACGATGCGTGGTTGGAATTTCAAACTGTTCCGAAGCAATAACATGATTGCCAATATCAATGCAACATTCAATAGAAACTTGAAGATAATATCTGGCTGCCCCTCGTTTATAAGGGTCAGATAGAACAGCGTCTTTGCCTTCTTGCCCTAAGTTCTTTAAATGGGTCAGGTATTGGCGTAAAGTGTATGCCAATCCTTCAACTTTAGCGGGATTGACCATTTTTAAGACTGCCTTTCACGCAAAAGACCGTGCTTTTTGATATCGTCAAAAAACGCTTGGCGCATCATGCGGGCTACCGGCTCAAAGTCCAGATACTCTTTCCATGTGCGTGTTTCAAACTCAACTCTAGCCACTTCATCTTGGGAGTATAGCCGAATACTGCGTGTAGCCACCTGGCCTCGAAACGTCAATGGCATATCATCAATAACGCGTGCATCCGGGTTGAGAATGTTTTGCTGCTCTAACGCACCTTCTACGGCAAACTCCAACTGCAATCGCTCTTTAGGCAGCATTGCAGGGCTATCTTGAGCGCGACACAATACCAGGGCAATATCCACGTCGCTGGTAGGAAGCGATTGTCCGGCTGCCATTGAGCCATACAGGTAAGCTAAAGTGACTGGAGTATCGTCTAAAATATCAGGTAAAATTTGACGCAGCTTGGTTACCAGGTTTTCGTTAACGGACATTTTTACTAATGCCTAACATCTAAATAAGTTCAGAATATAATCAAGAAACCCATCAACATCAACGGAGTCCGCGGCTTGAATCACTGTTCCGCCTGCGGTTACTTCTTTGATTCGCCCGGCGCTTGGTCTATTGGGGATGGCTTGCGCGCGTACTTGTCGCAATGTGATGAATTCCGGCGCGCCCAGGTAGCCGGTGGTCAGGGTGTCCCACATGTAGTAGGTGTACTCGTAAGCAGGAATTGTGCCTACGGTCAAGGCCCAACACTGTCCGGCCAGGTCAGACATAGGATATTGTCGTTGCTGGGCCAATTGGTGCAAAAAATCAGTTGTCACCCTGACCTTATTTGTGGCGTCTAACGGAAATATAGTGATTGGCGCTTGAGTTTGCCACAGGCAATGGGTGGCCGGAGGGTCCCAATAAGCGTTCCACTCGGCGCTGCCGTCATGTTCGTAATCTCTAACATTTCCTGTTACGTTCAACGCGCCGCCCATCCAAACCACTTCTTCAATATTGGCGACCAGGTCAGGTTCAGTTGCCAGGGCCGCAGCCAGATTGGATACCGGACCCGTTATCAGCACGGTTATCGGTTCATAAGCCTCTCTAAGTTTTCGAGCTAAAAATTCGTGGCCTGGTTCAGGTACGGGCGTTGGGAGGATGTTTAATTCATTGAGAATCTTGGTCAAGAGGGTTCTAAACAGGCGGTTGCGTTCTACACGGCTAAGGATAATGTTTTCTCTGGCCAGCGCCCGCTCATACATATCTTGAATGGTTTGTCGTACGTTGTCAATGCCGGAATAATTTGTTGCCGAGTCTAATTGCGCAACCAGCTTATCATAAATACGGTCTTGTAGATATTCAAAGGCATTTTGATTTGGAACTGAAAAGGTCTCTCCGGGAATTTGATAATTTCTGGGTTTGTATTTTACCGGAACAGTAGCCCGCTTTGGTTTTTTAGTTTCAATAGGTTTCAGCTAGTTAAGAATAGGCAGGGCGTCAATGGCGTAGGCGTGAGTGCGCCAGGCCCGAGGGAAGGAATTTACACCGGGCAATGTCCCCTCGCTCACCTCAATATCCAGGCGATCAAATAAGCGCAGAATTTTAAGAGTGGCCGATACCGCCGGTCGTAAAAAACAGTCAGCCGGGGTGACAACTACCCCCGCCAGGTTAATATGGGGCATTGCCAGCAACATCATTAATGAAAGCAGGTCGTCCACGCCGCCATCGTGGTCAAACAGAACCGCGCGTTTTTTGGGGGGCTGAGCCACTAAAACACCGCCCTCACTTCCGTTTTTACCTCTCCGCTTCCAACATCCAAATCATCGGGACGAGAACCGGCCATTAATAGCCCCAACTGTTCCTTGGTGACGCGGTTGGCCGGTAAAATATCGACAATTTTGCCCTCAAACATCACGGCAATTCTATCGCTCAGGGCGCGAACCTCATCCAACTCCGTGGACACCAGCAAAACGGCTGTACCTTCATCGCGCTTTTCAATGATGCGCCCGTGGATGTATTCAATTGAGCCGACATCGAGACCGCGGGGGGGTTGGGCGGCGATTAAGAGCTGGATGGGCCGGGAGAATTCGCGGGCTACAATAACCTTTTGTTGATTTCCGCCGGACAGGTTTGAGGCCGGAACGTTGATGCTGGGCGTGCGCACGTCAAAATCTTTTACCCACTGCGCCGAAATTTCATCCACCTTTGCTTCATCAATAATCAGGCCGTTGGCAAAGGTGTTGTAGTAGGTGTTTAACATCATATTATCTTTAACCGGAAAACTTAACACCAATCCGTCGCGCTGGCGGTCTTCTGGGACGTGGGCTACCCCCATTTCTGTGATTTTACGCGGGGTGGCATTAGCCATATCTTGACCGGCAATTTCAATGGTTCCGCTTTCAACGTGTTGCAATCCGGTCAATGCCCTGACCAATTCGGTTTGACCATTGCCTTGTACCCCGGCTACGCCCAGCACTTCACCGGCTCTAACCTCAAACGAGACTCCATCTACGGCAATGGAGCCGCGATCATCTTTAACATAGAGGTCTTTCACGGTCAGTATCGGCTCTTGAGGCACAGCTTCTTTTTTTAGCACCAGCAACTCAACGGCCCGGCCTACCATCATTTCGGCCAGGGATTGTTCGGTGACTTCGGACGGCTTGGCCGTGCCAACCGTTTTTCCTCGTCTAATCACGGTGATGCGGTCGGCAATAGCCAGCACTTCTTTTAGTTTGTGGGTAATAAAAATAAGCGATACACCCTGCGCTACCAACGACTGAATAATGCCGAAAAGCTCTTCTACCTCTTGCGGAGTTAAGACGGCGGTTGGCTCGTCTAAAATAAGAATGTTTGCGTTGCGGTAGAGCACTTTGATAATCTCTACGCGCTGCTGAATACCTACAGGCAAATCTTTTACATAGGCATCGGGGTCGACATGCAAGCCATATTTTTTAGAGATTTCCCGTATCCGCGCGGCGACAACTTTACGGTTGAGAAAGAGGCCGTTTCTTAGTTCTTCCTCGCCCAACATTACATTTTCAGTTACGGTCAGAACCGGGATTAGCATAAAGTGTTGATGCACCATGCCAATTCCTTGCCGGATAGCATCGGTTGGGCCGGTAATTTCAATCTTGCTGTTGTTGATGAAAATTTCGCCTGTGGTGGGTTTGTACAGCCCATAGAGGATATTCATTAAGGTAGTTTTGCCGGCGCCATTCTCGCCCAAAAGGGCGTGGATTTCACCTTTTTCCAGGGTTAGATTGACATTATCATTGGCCAGCACACCGGGGAATTGCTTGGTTATACCACGAAGCTCTAAAACTGGGGGCATAAAGTTAACCTCTTCCTTGAGATAAAGTTACGAAGCATATTATAGCATAGGTTGTTAATATACGCTTATTACTTTTCAACAATTCCCGATATGACTTGCTTGCCCCCCACTAACTCCCCCCACAGGGGGGAGAACCGGCTAACTTCCCCACCTTTGGGGGGGATTGAGGGGGGGCTTTCTGCCAAAACGAGAATTGTTGATTACTTTTGATAGATTAGTTTGCGCGATGTGGTAGCGACTACTCACCCTCCGGCAGAATAAAGTAAAAAACGCTACCCTTGCCCATCTCGCTTTCTACGCCGGCTTGCCCCCCTAATCTTTCCATAATCCGCTGCACAATAGACAGCCCCAGTCCATGCCCTGTAATGCGAATTTGATTGAGTTTTACAAACGGCGTAAACAAGCGAGCTTGCTTTTCTGGCGTAAGGCCGGCGCCATTGTCTTGTATCCAGAAGCGCACCATACCATCGGGTTGACTATTGGCGCC
>JAJRVO010000571.1 GCA_024277275.1 Chloroflexota bacterium | reverse complement strand
GGTTTCGACTTGCCGCTCTCCCCGCTCAGCGTCTATGAGCGCAACTTGCAAATGGTAATCGCCCGTAGGCCAATCGGGGCTGACGATAAAAAGCGCCGCCGTGTCCGACTGCCGTACAGGGGAAAAATTTTGAGCGCCTGTTGCGCTTGCTCCAACCATATGGACTGTTCGCTCTTGACCGGGTAGTAGAGGGCTAAACGTAATCAGCGCCGTTTCTCGATATCGAAAGGTTTGGGGCTGAGTCAATGGCTCGCCGTTTTGCCACACCGAAAAACCGGCGGCAGCCGTCCCCGCATCGGAAAAGGGCAGGTTTCCACTGAAGACGGGCAAAGTTGAGGCAGGAAAGATAACAGACCCAAGCGTTACCGGCTTCTCAAGCGCCGGCAGATAGGGCGAGGGTTTAAGCGTGGTAGCCAGCAGGTTAAGCGTAAGCGTGTATTGACCCGGCTCCAATCCACCTGTGGGCAGCCAAACCGTATCGCGCACGGTATCGCCCGCATCCCAGGCTCGCGTTGGGTAGCGACCATTGGCCGGATATCCCAGCCATTGGGCTTGCACCACCCCTTCCCGGTCCAGCAAGCTGACCTCGGTTAAGTAATCCACCGGGCTGACTTCTGTAGCCTGCCACAGCAGGTCGACCCGCAACACCTGATTTTGAGAGTCAAGTTGACTACTATGGCCTGTTAATGTTACAAACTCGTTTAGCGGTTGGTTGGTTTGGTGTTCAATTTGCGCCTTGTCTATTGAACGGGCCGAAACCGGAAGCGGCGGCAGGTAAGCCCAGGTCATTGTCCAGAGTTGGGCGCCGGTCCAGAGGAGCAGAAAGAGGCCGGGGGTAAGGGGGGTAAAACGTAATACGTAATGCGTAATGCGTAATACATAGCGCGGCAAGCCGCAAATGAACAATGAACAATGAGCAATGAGCAAAAATCCTCGCAGGTAGCGCAAATATTGTGGGGTAATACTGTAATGCGTGATGCGTGATATAGTTTCATTAATTCCCCAGACCAGTAGAATAGCAAAGGCCGGGGCTGTTTGAAACAGGATGTGTCGCCCTTGAGCGGTATCGGCCAGGCTAAAGGTGGTGGCGTAGCGGACTAGGGGCAAAACAAAAGCCATTGATACGTGCAATAAAAGTAGAGAGAGGATTAACTGTGTGGTAGCGCGTGGTCCGTGGCTCGTGGCCCGTAGCCCATTGACTTTATCGCCCGTTTGCCCCTGTCCCTTCGCATCAGCCGCTCCCCTGCTCCCCTGCTCCTTAGCGCCAGCCGCTCCCCTGCTCCTTCTCGCCAGCCGCACCCCTGCTCCTCTGCTCCTCCGCCACACAACAACCAGACCGTAAACAGCCAGCAAACATAACCCCAACGCTACCAGCAAACCGAACAAGCCAAGAGGTTGCTGATTCTCAATGCCCACCGACCAGAAGGTACGAAAGAAGATGGTCGCCCACTCCCACGGCGGGCCTGAGTCGAGGTTTTCAATGGCGCCGGCAAAACCGGCTTCTCCGCCCGTCAGGAAATTTAGAAAACGGTTGGTGGTAGCATCGCTGGTATCGGCGGCAATGAGGGGACGCAACAAGCCCACCCACCATCCATCTTGAGCCACCGTGTTAAATTGATAGATTACAAAGCCAAACCACCAGCTTACAGCAACCAGAGTCGCTACGCCGGTAATCAACACCTGTTGTAACCAAACCTTCCAACCCCAGCCGTAATGGCGACTAATCAACCACAAAGCAATCACAATTTCGACAGGAAAAATCAGCGCGCTCAACTTGGCGGTGACAGCCAGACCTGCGAAAACGCCCAAAAGGATTTTGGATTTTGGATTTTGGATTTTGGATTGGTTGGTTGCTAACCGCAGTAACACCCACAGGAAGAGAGCGGAAAAGAAAGCCAGGGTAGTGTCGTAATTGAGCATCGAGCCGGTCAGAGCAAAGCGTGGGATAAAGGCGACAATTGCGGCAGCGCCGAGGGTCAGTCCCAAATTGAAATTCGGGGCGGGTACATTAAGTCCGTTAAAACGGGCTGCATTCCTAACATTGGCGTGTTTCGAGTCCGCTTGAGCGGATTTGCTGTGCCAACCTGGAAATTCATTTCCAGGCAATCCGGCAAACACCTCACCGGCAATAAAAAAAGTGACTGCCACCGTCGCCGCGCCAAAGAGAATAGCCACCCAGCGCCCCACGTGCCAACGCAACACCTCGCCCCGATAGGGCCACAGTTCATCCTCCGTGTTGTAGAGACCCCAGGCGTGACGGGTACGCTCAATCAACTGGCGACGAGGATGATCGCTGACGCGCTTGAGCAGCGAGGGGCCGCCGGTATCGGCCAGTGAAGCGGGCAGAGCGGTTAGCAAGTGGTACAGCGGCGGCTGGTCGGATTTGTAGCCGGCCCGGCTCCGCTCGGTATTGTCAAACGGCAGTCGCCCGTGTTCGGCAATGAAACGGACGTACTCGTAATGGGCCAACTCGTCCGGGCCGGTGGTCAAGGGCGCCAGGTAGGCGTGGGCCGCAGCAACCGCAATGTAAAGCAGCAACAACAGAGCTAAAGTTGGATTTTGGATTGTGGATTTTGGATTTTGGATTTGTCGGGACATTAACCAAAACCTTGATTAGACCGTACACAACAAAGGCCGGCGCGGGCCGACCCTGGCTCAATAACGTTAATTTGATGGATGATTATATCATTTGACAGAAGGGCTGACAAAACTTTTACTCAACCACAAACTGCCCTAACTCAGCAAAATCCCCGCCGCCGGCTACCGGCAACCGCCGGCCGGTGTCGAAATCATAAAAGCCGGTAACGAGGCGATACGGGCCGGGAGGGAGGCCGGCTTCCGGCAGGGGCAAAAGAAATGTATCGACAACAACTTCGCCGGGGGACCAGCGGGTGGTGGGGTAAAGGCCGTTGAAGGGCTGGCTGTCCCAACTGCTGATAACTTCGCCTTGCTTGTTGAGGAGTTGCAGGAAAACGGTGTAGGGCTTGTCGGTGGGGCGGAGGGTTTGCCAGTGGAAAACGACTTCGATTTTGGATTTTGGATTTTGGATTTTGGATTTTTGGATATCGGGCAAGGTTATACCGATGAGTTTGATAGAATCGCCAAAAGCGGCGGAGAGCGGGGTGGCTGGCAAGCGGGGGTCGGCGTCGCCGGAGGAAACGTAAAATAGGCCAAGATGAGCCTGATCAGCCGCAGCCCTAATTTCGCCATTCGCAGATTCGCCATTCGCAAACTCGCCCATTCGCAGAGGTAATCGCCGGCCGGTGAACGGGTCAAAAAAGCCGAGGCGCATCAGGTAGGGGCCGGGAGGGGTATCGGGGCCAAGCCAGAGGGTGTGTTGGGTGGGCAGAATCCCATTGGGTCGCCAGCGATACATATCCTCGCGGAAGGCGTCGTCTTCTAACTGGTTAATGGGGTTGCCGGCTCTATCGACAAGCTGGAGGAAAAGGCGCTGCTCAAACGTATCGTCGGTCAGGCTGCGCCAGTAGAGATTGAGCATAATCGACTGGCCGGGACGGGCGACTTGAGGGGTTACGTCGTAACCTTTTAGCTCGACTAAATCGGTCCATGTGAGGTTGATGGTGCGGAGAGGATCACGGTTAAAGAGATTTTGGATTTTGGATTTTGGATTTTGGATTGGTTGGAGTGGGGCAAACAGGCCAACATCGCGGCCTAAGTTGTCTTGGAAGGGAGTGAGTTGAGTTTGGACTGATGCCAGTAGTTGGTTTATTTCGACTTGCTCGGCGGCGCGCGGCGGGCGAGAAACATAGACCAACCCCCGACCGGTCTCGTCTCTGGTTAGCAATACCAAAGCCGGAGATTGAGGAATATTGCCCACGTAAAGCAGTTGAAAAACATCAGGGATGATGAGCATCTCGACCGGGCGTTCAGCGTTGGAGGTTGGCAGCGCGCCGTCTGTCTCGGTGAAGGCGTGTCGCAACAGGTAGCGGGTGGTGGGGTGGGCATAAACGTGAAAGGGGATGATGACATCGCGCGTTTGGGTCAGGTTAAGCAGGTGATGGGTTAGATCGACCAGGGGACCGTTGAACTCTTTGTACACCTCCGGGTGATTGGCCCAACGCCAGAAATAGTCATAGCTGTTGATGAGACCGGTGAGGGTGATGAAGGCAGCGGCGGCGAGGGGAAAAAGGTGGGGCGTGATGTGGGAGGGGATGCGTGATGCGTGATGCGTAATGCGTAATGCGTGATGCGTGAAACCTGCAACCTGATACAGGCCAATGGTAACGATGAGGTAGTAAAAGGGCATCAAGCCGATGGGACGGAGGGAGTGAACGGGGGGTGAGGCAAGCAAGGCGGGCAGCCACATAACGCCCAGGCCAAGCAAAATCAATTGGGTTTCGGGGCGTCGAAGGTGGCTGGGACGCAGTAAAAAAATCAGGCCGACCCAGAAAAACGGAATTTCGAGCCAGCCGAGCATAGCCCGGCCCGGCAGATGGTGGCGGTACAACTCGTGGCCCGCGCCGAAAAAGAAGGTCATCCCTTGTAGTAGGTGGGCTACTCCTTCCCACACACCATCCGGCGCAAAGATAACATCGCCCGTGCGTGAGGAAAAGGCCTCGGGGGTGTTGAGAAAAAAGAGACCCAGAGGGATAAAAATGATCGCGGCCACAACTGCGGTAATGAAAACGCCCAACCAAAACCGTTTAACGGAATTACGATTGAGTTTCAGCGTCCACAAAACCGCCAATCCCCCAAAAATCAGCGGGGCCAAACGCGCCGGTAAGTATGTGTACTGGGCCAGCCCCAGAAAGAAACCGGCCAGAATAAAAGGAGAAAAACGTGGTACATGGTGGGTAATGCGTAATGCGTAATGCGTAATGCGTGATTTCCGTTTCCCAACCGCTTGCGCCCCTGCACCTGTAAACGAAGTGACACTCCCCTGCTCCCCTGCTCCCCTGCTCCCCTGCTCCTCTGCTCCCCTGCTCCCCTGCTCCCCTGCTCCCCTGCTCCCCTGCTCCCCTGCTCCTCGCCAAAAGAAATAGAGGCTCAACATGAGCAGAGGCGGCAGTAAAACGGGGCGAAAACCGGCCCGGCTGTTGAGCAGATGCCACCATGAAACAGCCAGCCAGCCGGTTGCGGCCAAAGCAAACCAGCGGCGATGATGCCGGCCTGGCATTGATGACACAAAAGGACGCGCTAAAGCCAGCGCAAAACGGTACATGATGGGAATAGTCAGGAGTCCGGACAGGCTGCCCACCCAGCGCACGGCAAACGCAGTATTGCCCAAAAACCAGGTCGATAGCAATACCAGGTAATGCCACATCGGTTCGCGGCCATTGTTGCCCAGGAAAAAAACTGAGTAGTTGCCGGTTTCGGCCATCCACAAGGCGTCCATCGCGTTGTAGGCTTCATCGTACCACAGGCCGGGCGGGGTTTGGGGCAGTTGCCACACCCGTAGCAAAAAGGCAACCAGAATAATCGCTAACAGAATAACTCGCTGTTTGGTCACGGGATTATCACACTTTCCAGTCGAAGTTCATGATCAGGGTATCCGGCTACGGGTAGCCGAGCGCCGGTCGCAAAATTGTACAGGCCAACCACCGGCGTATACTTGCCGGCTGCTATGCCCTCAAGGGGCAGAGAGATTTCGTCAACAATAATTTCGCCGCTGCCCCACAAAGAGGTCGGGTACTGCCCGTTGGTCGGGGGCTGATCCTTTTGAGCCGCATTTTCGTTGGCGCTGTTTCGCAGATGGACAAAGGCGGTGTAGTCGGCGGGGAGGGCAGTTTGGGCTTGCCAGTAGAGAATCAATTTTAGATTTTGGATTTTGGATTTTCGATTTTCGATTGGCTGGATGAGATCATAGCCTAACAAAGTAATCTGGTCGCCAAAGGATTGGTTAAGAGCGACCTGGGGAGCGGGGTTGGCGGCAGTAACGCCCGGCGGCGGGCCGCCGACTTTGATGGGGCCAAGCCGGATACTGGTTTGCCCGGTCGGCTGGTTGTTTGCCATCAATGGCAAAGACTTTGCGCCGTTCTCTGTTTGCAGATACAGACCAAGGTCGATGGTATAAATACCGTGCGGCGCATCCGGGTCAACCGGCACCCCGAAATGGTCGGCGATGACCTCGCCGGGGGTCCAAAGGAGGGTACTGTAGCCGTCTTTGGCCCGGCGGTCGTAGCCGCCCCATCGACGCTGCTCGCTATCGAGCAGGTTATCAAAAATCTGGTAATCCTGGCCGATGTAGGTTAACGCTTGCCAGTACAGGGTCAGGGGCAATCGCCCGCCGGGTTCAATGTAACGGCTGGGCAACTGGTAACCCAATAACTGAATCTGGTTGTTAAAATTGGCGACAAGGGGAGTGGGGATTTCCGGCACATTAAAATTGCGGGCAGGAACGCTAACCGAAATTTTATGGCACGCTTCTGTCCCGGCAAACAGCCGGTATGTTTCTGACCAATCGGGGCCAACCATAAAAATATGGATATTGTTGACAGACACAAAGGGCGACTGGTCGGCTTGATTAGCTTGATGGGGCAAAGGGGTCAGTCTGGGCGACTCCGGCCCAACGACGGTAAAGGTTGAACGAAGGCGATACGGCTGCGTTAACAGCCCTCCCTGATTAGGTTGACCCTGAAACCAGACAGCGCAGGGAGCGGAATGGGGAGGCGAGGCCGTGAGCGCGACCTGTCCCAACAATATTTTATCGGTTGACACGGGCTGTCTGGCCTGATCCAGCAAGCGCAGTTGGAGTTGATAAGCGCCTGCCGGGCGATTGACCAGAGGCAGCCAGTGAACGTCCTTAACCACATCGTCCGGCTCCCAGGACCGGGTGGGATAGCGTCCTTGCGCCGGGTGGCTCAAGCTGTAGCTGACGGTGTTGTTTGCTTCATCAACCAGAGTTAGTTCAACCAGATAATCCTGCACCATCACAGCTTGCGATTGCCACCAAAGCGTAACTTCAAGCGAAGGCGCGGTCGCAGTTTCCCCCCAGGTCGCGCCGACGAGTCGCATACCCGCCACCGGGGTTTTGTTGATTGCTTCAAACTGCGCCATGTCCGACTCCGGCCCTTGTTCCATCCAAACCGGCAGCGGCGACGGGTAAACCAGCGCAGCCCAGCCAACCTGTCCTAACACGCTCCACAAAAGCAAACCCGCCACAAATACCCGGCTGATTCTGCGTCCCCAAAAACGGTTCCACCGCTCCCAACCCCAAACCAATAAAATGGGAATAGCCGAGGCCGCCGGAAAAAGGAGGTGTCGCCCCTGAACCGCCTCAAGGGGGGCAAAAGAGAGAAAGACCCGCATCATAATTAAGGGCATCACCAGCACAACGTGAAAAAGCAGCAAGCCAAGCCAGGCGCGTGCAGCCGGGTTAGACTTTTGCCAAATACGCCACAATCCGACCAGGCTCAACAGAGCCGCCGCCGCAAAGGGCAGGGTAAGCCACGGCGAGAGCAGAAAGCGCTCGGCGATGGGCATTGACCAGAAGGATTCCACCAAAGTCCAAGCCAATTGAGGATAGTCGCGCGCTCTGGCCGGGGCCGGTAAATCAATGCTGACGGCATCCTCGCCAAACAACCAGCCGGTCACGGTAATGGCCGTGCTGTCGTTGCCCACCCGGACCATCAGCGGTTCCAAAATACCAACAATCGGTCCTTTTGTTTCAATGGTGTTAAAATGCCAGACTATAAAACCAAACCACCAACTGGCTGCCACAATCATAGCCAGCCCGGCGACGATAACGCGCCGCAGGCCGGGGGACTTGGGGGGTAGTTCTCCCAAATTTACTGTTTTGTTCTTCTCCCTTTGGAAGGCAAACCAGGCTATAAAAATGATTTCCAGCGGCAACAAAACAGAGGTGTATTTTGTGGTTATTGCTAAACCGCCCAACGCGCCGAGCGCCAGCCACAAACGCCATTGGACGGGATTTTTAATTGCTCTGATACCCGCCAACAAGAACAACGCGGTAAAAACAGCGCCCAGACCATCATAGGTCATCACAGAGTTGTGAAAGATAAAGGCAGGCATAAAAGCTAAAAGCGCCGCTGCAACTAACGCCCGTCCTCGACGATTTGGGAAAAGTTCCAGGCTGGTGAGATAGGTCAACATTACAACCGCCGCCCCAAAAAGTATCGACAACCGGCTACCCACGTGCCACAACAACGCCTCGCCCCGGTAGGGGAACGACTCGTACGCATTGTGAACTAGAAAGGCGTAAGAGACCACAAAATTATCGGCCAGTTGGCGACGCGGGTTGCCGTTAACGGGTTTGAGCAAGCGGGTGGGTTCAACGCCGGCAGCGGCAGCGGCTGCAATGAGATGATAAAGCGGCGGGTCGTCCGATTTGGTCCCCGCTTCGTCTCTATTTTGTCGCTCGGCCAGGTTGATGGGCAAACGGCCATGCTCGGCAATAAAGCGCGTGTAGAGAAAGTGCGCCCACTCATCGTTACCGATGGTTAGCGGAGCAACAACGCTATGCGCCGCAGCGATGACAACGTAGATAAGCAAGACAACGCTTAAACGCCAATGGTTTCTTATAAAACGCACGCCTTACTCCTTTAAAGACAGCGGTTGCAGGGCGACTTCGTTAGCCGGAACGCCGGGAACCGGGAGTCGCGCGCCGCCGGCAAGCTCGTACAAACCGACCACAGGGGTGTATTCTCCGGGCGGGAGTTGTTCAAGCGACAGGGTGATTTCATCGACAATGATTTCGCCCTCGCTCCAAAGGCTGGTTGGGTAGCGTCCGGCAGCGGGCGGAGCGTCTTTTTGGGCTACGGTTTCATTAGCGGCATTCCGCAGGTGGAGAAAGACGGTGTAGTCGGTGTGGATATCGGCGTTGGCTTGCCAGTAAAGAGTCAATTGATAATTGGTAATTGATAATTGATAATTGATAATTGGTTGACCATCCTGGTCGGTCAGGTCATAGCCAAGTAGGGTAATCTGGTTGCCGATGGGTTGGTTGAGAGTGATTTGGGGAATGGGATTTTGGGTGGTGATATCGGGTGGAGGGCCGCCGACTTTGAAGGGGCCGATGACAACGGCGGTATCAGCCGTGGGATGCTCTTTATGAAAAAGGGGCAGCGACACGGGTTGGCCGTTGATGAGTTGGTACTGGCCCAGATGCAAGGTGTAAACGCCGGGCGGCGCGTCGGGTTGTACGGGTACGGTGAAAGAGTCGCGGACGACTTCGCCCTCGGCCCACAGGATGGGGCTGTAAAAGCCATCGGGGTAGCGGTCGACGCTGCCATAGGGTTGTTGATTGGCATCGAGCAGAACGGCAAATGTAACTGCGTTGGGCAACACGGGGGCCAGGCTTTGCCAGGCCAGCCCCAAAGTTACGCCCTCTCCCGGCTCAATCCGGCGGCTGGACAGGGTGTAACCCAGAAGTTTAATCTGGTTGGCAAAATTGGCCTCGACAGGGATGTACCCCTCCTGCAAGGGGGGAAGGTCGAATGAACGAACATCATTGGCAACGGT
>JAJRVO010000570.1 GCA_024277275.1 Chloroflexota bacterium | reverse complement strand
GATAAACGCCCCATAATTATTGGGGGTGTTGTGGCTATAGCCATTGTTATTATCTTTGGCGGATTGGGCTGGTTACTTTTTATCAATCCCGTCGCAGCCGCAACCCTACGCGATATCTTCATCATTTTTATGGGGTTGGGCATTTTTGTTATTATTCTTTTGTTGATTGTCTTGGTTGTAATTGCGACCTATTTAGTTCTCAAGGTCAATGATTTGGTCCAACTTCTGGACCGGGAAATCAAACCGATGCTAACAAAAGTACAAGGGACTCTGAACACAGTTCGCGGCACAACAACTTTTTTGAGCGACCACGCCGTACAGCCTGTTATTTCAACTGCCAGTACCGTATCGGCCGTGCAGGCTATTTTCCGTTCATTATTCAAGCGGTAAAACGCTTTGCGGTCATTTCAAGCGGTATTGGACACAAAGGCAATTCAAAGAAGTCGCGCAACAAAATTGAATTTTGATCGTATAATAATAACCATTAACGTGAAAGGAGTATAAGTTATGGCAAGCGATAATGAGGGTGCAGCATTTTTTGCAGGTTTGGTTATTGGCGGGTTAGTAGGAGCGGCCCTGGCCTTGTTACTGGCTCCCCAATCCGGGGAAGAAACACGCGCCCAAATCAGAGATAGAAGTCTTGAGTATAAAGACCGGGCCGAGGAAGGTTATCTTGAAGCCCGACAGAGGGCTACAGAAGCCGGTCATCGCGCTCAAGAACAGGTTGGCGTTCTGCAAGAAAGAGGCAAAGAAGCATTTGAAAAGGGTAAGCAAAGCGCAGTTGATGTTGTAGAAAAGGGTAAACAAAGCGCAACAGAGGCTATTGAAAAAGGCAAACAAACTGCCGCCGAAACCCTTGAAAAAGGCAAACAAACTGCCGCCGAAACCCTTGAAAAAGGCAAACAAACTGCCGCCGGAGCCATTGAAAAAGGTAAGCAGAGCGTGGCCCAGGTAAGAAGCCGTGGTAAAGACGACGCAGTCCAAGAAACCGCAGAAACCGGCTAAACTCCGTAACGCCCAAAATTCTTGAGAAATTTGGTAATTCAACGACAGATGTTAAAAAGGACGAATGGCGAACGACAGTGGACGAATGAAATGATAGAACAGGGGTTTTATCGTTCGTCGTTCGTCCATCGTCTTTCGTTCGGTTGAATGAAAAATTGGCGGCTTCTAATTTCTTATTCATCAGACTGTCGATTTGAGGCGAAGTTTTGCTAAATAGTTCTTTATTAAACCACACAAAAAGGCGAGGACAACAATCCTCGCCTTTTTAATTTCCCATGTAAAAACGTCCCTGCTACTCTCCGTTCACCGCCCGGATAGCCATTGGTAAAAAACCAACCAGGTCTCCGGCGGTAACGGCGGTTGCGCCCAGATGCTCGCGGGCCAACTCGCCGGATAAACCGTGGAGGTAAGCGCCGGCTACAGCCGCCTCAAAGGGGGCTAATCCTTGCGCTCGCAAGCCAACAATGGCGCCGGCTAAAACGTCGCCGGAGCCGGCTTTAGCCAGGGCAGGGTTGGCAAAGGGCATGACCATTGCCCGGCCGTGAGGAGCGGCAACAACTGTGTGCGCCCCTTTTAGCAAGATAACTTGCTCCCACCTGGCGGCCAGCTTCACCGCTAATTCAATTCGGTTGGCTTGCACGTCTTGGGTGGCGCTGCCTGTCAAGCGAGCCATCTCGCCAGGGTGAGGGGTGAGGATTGTGTCAGAGGGTAGGAGTCGCTGCCACTGGCCTTGCTTGGCTAAAATATTTAGGGCATCGGCGTCTAAAATAAGGGGCGGCAATGAGTCGACCTCGGCCAGCAAATCCTTTAAAAAGATAGTTGTAGAGTCTGCGTGCCCCAGGCCCGGCCCGATGAGAAGGGCGTTTGCATCGGCAAATTTTTCTTTTAAAGGGCGTACCGCGTTGGGAGCAATCAGGCCCTCGTTATCCGGGAGGGGCCAATACGTGGCATCGGCCAGACGTGAAGCTATGATGGGATAAATAGTTTTTGGCGGGGCCATTGTGACCAGACCCGTACCGATGCGAGTAGCCGCCTGTCCGGCCAGAATTGCCGCGCCGGGATAATTTATTGAACCGGCCGCTAACAGAGCCGTGCCAAAAGTGCCTTTGTGCGCCGTCACCGGTCGCGACGGCAGCATACTTGCTACTTTGGCGGCGGTGGCCATTTCCAGGGTAACATCGTTGGGGTAATAGTCGGGCGTAATGCCAATATCACCCACTATCAAATGACCAACAACATTAAGGCCGGGCGCAAGAATGTGTCCCCATTTTACGGCGGCCAATGTTATGGTCATATCAGCGGCAAGGGTGTGGGAGTCAACCGCACCGGTATCGCTATTAAGGCCAGAGGGAACATCTAGCGCTACCACTAGCGGCTCAATTTGTGAGTCGAGTGTGGGGTAGGCCGGGTCAAGCAGAAAATCTTCTTGAGGCATACGCCTGACAGCAATGGCCGCTTTAGTTTGATCAAGCAGTTCAGCCAGCGTTCCCTTAATTGGACGAGAAACGCCCGTACCCAAGAGCGCGTCTACAATAATTGTCGATACCTTAAACAAGTGCGCCAACCGAGCCGGGGCAACGCTCTCGCTGCTCAGAACTCGTTCTACATCGGCGCCGTTGAGCGCCTCCCAGTTTTTATCATGCTCAATGTTACGTTTCCAAACGTAAATTGTTACAACTGCCCCCATCTGAGCCAGATGGCGAGCCGCCACCAGGCCGTCTCCGCCATTGTTGCCGGGGCCAACCAAGATCAAGATGTGTTCACCGGCAACATCAAAGTAATTGTCAATGGCTTCTGCCACGGCCAGGCCGGCATTTTCCATCATTTGGTCATAGCTCAGACCAGAAGCATCGGCCGCTTTTTCTGCAGCTTGCATTTGTTGGGTAGTGACAATATACAAGGGAGTTTCTCCTTCAACGCCGGTTAAATCTAATCACGCAGTTGGAGGTCGGCATCTTTTAAGATAGTGTAGAGCACAATGCTAAACGCGCTTCCCAACAATATGCCGGACAGGGCAAACCAAATTCCACTGCCGGATGAGGGTTCTGTTATTGCTGAGGCATCGATTTCTGTGATGACGGATTCCTCAGTTGGCGGGCAGGGTGGACAGGGAGAACAATCTACAGGCGGCTCCTCGTCTTCAGACAAGCCCAAACGATGCTCGCGTTGCTTTTGTAAATACTCAGCCGCTTGCGACGCCAAAAAACGCTGCAAATACGGCCACGCCATTTTAAGGATAGTTGCGTACATAAAAATTCCTCGTAAGGAGAGTTTTTAGAGTTAAGAGTTTGGTGAGTTTAACGAGTTAGAAATCTGTAAACTTTAGATTAGAGCAGTCGCCGTCTGGCCCAAAGAATCACGGTGATGACCAAAGCAAACGCAGCGCCAAAAGCCGCCCCGGCAGCCGGACCAAAAACAGAATGAACCTCGCCATCAACGCGCCCGGCTATCATCAGTATGGTTCCGCTATTGCTGCCGGTGTGAACATTACGAGCCAACAATATACCGCTACCGCTTTGGTCCATTACTACATCGCCACGGGTAACTACTGCTCTGACGTTGCTCTGGTCTAATGTTACATTGCCGTTAGCCAAAATTGCCCCGGCGGTTGAAGCAGTCAGGTTGGCCTCGTTGGTTTCGGCAAGTACCAGGCCGCCCTGCATTATAGACACATTGTTAGCTTTAGCCTGCACCACGCCGCCTTGTCGAATATTAATGTTATTAGCGCGAACAGACTGAGCGCAGGCCTGACGCAACTCTGCTGTCTCCGCCTCGACACTGTTGGCGCCCGCCTGCGAGATGACAACGTTCTTTGCCTGAACATCGCCGGCGCTGCCATATTTTACGGTGACGCTGTTGGCCCGAATATTATTGATATCCTGGCCTTTCACCCTAATTTCACCGTCATCGTCCGGAGACGCTAAATTGGGCGTTACTTGGGCATCTGTCATAATCCTTCTCCAATGTTATTATTCTAAAATCCAGCGATCAACCACCCGTTCGTAATCAAGCAATTCCGACTCGTCAAACCAAAGAGCCACTTCGGCAGCGGCATTTTCCGGGCTGTCCGAGCCATGAACCAGGTTGCGCCCAACCATCATTCCAAAATCACCACGGATGGAACCGGGGGTGGCTTCTATTGGTTTTGTGGCTCCAATTGTGTTGCGGGCCATCTGAATAGCCTCTGGCCCCTCAAGCGCCATAACCACCACCGGAGCGGAGGTGATATACTCAATGAGCGGTTCAAAAAAGGGTTGGCCCTCATGAACAGCGTAATGCTCTCGGGCCAATGCATCCGATACCTGCATCATTTTCATACCAACAATTTTAAGACCGTGTTGTTCAAAGCTGGTAATAATTGGGCCAACCAGCAAACGTTCAACGCCATCGGGTTTGATGATAATGAGTGTTCTTTCCAAGATATTCTCTCCAAAAAATAAGATTTTAGGGCGGAGGAGACTGCCTTATTCACAAAAAGGGGTGATTTCCCTTGCAAGAATTCCCGCCCAAATCAATGTAATCAATGGACAACCAGCATATCAGACAAGCTCTTTGTTGACAAATTTTACCACCCAAAACATAAGGGCCGGGAAGAACCCGGCCCTTATTATGGATTTTGCCATTAAATTATCCCGACAGTTTTTCCAACGCCATACGGTAAGCCTCAAGCGCGCTTTTCAGGCGACCATCCTTCATCATCGCATCGCCCATAACTTGAAATAGTAAATGGTTGGAGGGGTGAGATTTTGTGGCTTGCTGCATATCTTGAATTACCTTGTCTAAATGCGTACCACTTGCCACCAAACTATCATAAATGCGCACCGATTCTTCAATATCGCCTTTTTCACTTGCTGATTTAGCCAGAGCTAGTCGTTCCTCTGCATCGGCAGGCAACTGATCTTCAGCCTCATCTTTTTGGGGTTCGGGCGCTTGAGCAACTTCAGCCGCAGGTTGTGGAGCAGGGGGGGGGGCGCGGATAGGATCGGAATTGGTGATACCTCAGCTTGAGGCGCAACTTCTTCCTCATCTCCATTCTCACGTAATTTCTTTAGCCAATCAGGCATCCCCCCGGCAGTTTCAGAGGTTGCTGGAGGTGGAACAGCCTGGGTAATTTGTGTGGGTTCTTCTTCCACTGTTTCTTCTTTCTCCTCAGCGCTACTTACAACCGGAGCAGAAGCAGGCTCTTCAACGTCGTCAGGTTCCGGCACAGGTACAGGTAAAATTTCTTCTTTTTCGCCAAGCGGTTCAACGCCTTCTTCAATATCCTTGAGCCAATCGGGAAGTTTCTCATCAGCAATTGGGCTATCTCCGGCATCAGTTTCAAGAGGCAAAACATCGGAGTCGTCAGAATCATAGCCAGAAATCTCATCCTGGTATTCTTGCAACCAATCTGGCAAACCTTCCTCAATTAACGGTTCTGATTCTTGTGGGCTTGGTTCCGAAGGTTCAAACGGCTCACTGTCATCAGTTTGCACATCATTAAGCCAATCAGGGAGTTCTTCATCGGTCACGGCATCAGCAATTGGGCCACTATCTGCAAATAATGGTTCTTCAATTTCTTCATCCGTCTCAACTTCCTGCAACCAATCAGGCAGAGTGTCTTCATCAACTATGCTATCGTCAATATCCAGGTCTACTCCGGCTTCTTCCTCTTGAGCGTCTTTTAGCCAATCTGGCAGATCATCGCCATCAATCAAATCGTCACCTAAATCTGTTATAGCCGTAGTTGGAGCCATTGGTGTTGAAGTAAGCCCTTCTTCATCCTGGGTATCTTTCAACCAATCAGGCAAATCCTCTTCATCAATGTCTCGATATCCGGCAGGCACCGCCGTAGCAAGCTCAACCACTGATTCTGAGCGTGGGGCTTCCAATTCTTCCTCTTGAGCTTCTTTTAGCCAATCGGGCAGGTCATCTTCCTCTACTGCCTCATCATCAGCAGCTACAGGCTCTGGCCCCAAAAGTGTTTCTTCTTCTTCCTCACGTAGCCAATCGGGTAAATCCTCATCATCAGCCACCTGGTCATCATCTGCAACAATTGGAGCCGCCAGCGCCGGTGATGGTTCATCAGTCGGAAGGGCCTCATCTTCTTCTCCACGCAGCCAATCGGGCAGGTCATCCTCTGGTATAACCTCGTCTTCATCCGCCACTACAGGCTCCAACACTGGCTCCAGCAACGGTTCGACAGGTGAAGATGTCTCATCCTCGTCCTCGCGCAACCAATCAGGCAGGTCATCCTCCACCACCATCTTATCGTCTTCGCCCACAGCTACAGGCGTCGGCGCAGGGGGAGACTCGTCCTCGTCTTCACGTAGCCAATCGGGCAGGTCATCCTCTACCACCATCTTGTCATCTTCCTCGGCAATAACTGCCGGCTCCGGCGCCAGAGAGGGTTTCGTGGCTGCCAAAGATTCCGGCGCCGGCTCTGGAGGCAGTTCTTCAGTTAAAAACGTCTCATCCTCGTCCTCACGCAGCCAATCGGGCAGGTCATTCTCCATCACCATCTTGTCATCTTCATCAACAGCTACAGGCTGCGGTGTTGGTGCAGGAGTAGGTTCAGGCGCTGTTGGAGGCTCTGGGGTGGATTCTGGTGGCAGTTCGACAACCGGAGGTGTTTCGTCCTCGTCTTCACGCAGCCAATCGGGCAGGTCATCTTCTACCACCATTTTGTCGTCTCCATCCGCAGCTACAGGCTCCGGCGGCGGTGGCGACTCATCTTCTGTTTCACGCAGCCAATCAGGCAGGTCATCTTCCACTACCATCTTGTCGTCTTCACTCGCAGCTACAGGCTCCGGCGCTGGTGCAGGAACAGGTTCTGGCGTTGAAGCAGGTTCTGGTGTGGGAGCAGGGGGTTCATCGATTGGTTCAGCTCCAATTTTATTGCGAATCATTTCGTCATCCGAGGTGGAAATCATCCAATCCCGGGCCGATATCCCTTCCGATCCTTCCGGTCGCTCTTCTTCTACCGCACCCAAATCAATGCCTTCTTCGGCCAACAGCCGTTCTAAATCGGACATTTCGGCGCCGGGTGCGCCGCCCTCCGATTCAACGGGAACCGGAGTTTCAGGTACTGGCGTTGGAGCAGGAGGTTCAGCCATCGGTTCGGCCCCAATTTTATTGCGAATCATTTCGTCGTCAGAGGTAGAAATCATCCAATCCCGGGCCGATACCCCTTCTGATCCTTCCGGTCGCTCTTCTTCTACCGCACCCAAATCAATGCCTTCTTCGGCCAGCAGTCGTTCCAATTCAGACATTCCGGCATAGGGCGCGCCGCCCTCCGGTTCAACAGGAGCCGGAGATTCCGGTGTTGGGGCAGGCGTTTCATCCATCGGTTCGGCCCCAACTTGACCACGTATCATCTCGTCGTCAGATGTGGCAATCATCCAATCCCGGGTCGACATCCCCGCCGCATCTTCCGGCCGATCTTCTTCCACCGTACCCAGATCAATTCCCTCTTCGGCTAATAACCGCTCTAAATCAGACATCCCGGCATAGGGATCATCATCAGACTGCGTATCAGCCTCTTCTTCTGATCGAGCGCCTTTTCCGGATTTAATGTCTTTAAGCCAATCAGGAGTAGTTTCTTCGGTTAACGACGGATCACTGCCGGCAGAAGTCGCCATCCGCATCCAATCAGGCGTAGGGCCATCTACAGGCGACTCGATTTCATTTTCCGTAGATTCATTCTCAGGAGGTACATCTGCATTACTCATAATTTTTTACACTCACGCTGGAGTTTAGAGCAAAAAAGGAATTGCTCTAACTATTTTTGCCGGGCGTTTCATTTTGTTTATGACAAGCCCAAGCCACTGGAACACCTTACTTTTTGTATCCCGTAATGGAGCAACCAAATGGTAAAATAAAGCGTTGCAAAAGTAAAAACATCACAACAACTCACCATAATATATTATGCAATGATTTAAAAAAAAAGTCAATGGGTTAAGGCGGGTGCGTCCCAGATTTTAGGAAATCGGGACAAACCAGGGGGCGCGGGGGGAATTCCCCCGAATCTCTCCTGTCTTCTCCCATAATTTGGGACAGACCCGGTTAAGGCTAATTGACAATAAATTAAGAATAGGCCAGAACAGGCCGCGTTAAAGAGTGTTTTTTTGCTCTATCTTCATCTTAATGGTAAATTAACAGTTTGACTTCTGATTCAAAACATAGCCCTGTTTAATTTATGGTAACTGAGTAAATGCAAAAAAACCTTATTATCCGAGGCGCTCGCGAGCACAATCTAAAAAATATTGATATAGAAATTCCGCGCGACCAATTGATTGTAATTACAGGATTGTCCGGTAGCGGCAAAAGCAGTCTGGCCTTCGACACCATTTACGCCGAGGGGCAACGTCGCTACGTGGAGAGTTTGTCAGCCTATGCCCGCCAGTTTCTGGGGCAGATGGACAAGCCGGACGTAGATCAGATTGAGGGGCTTAGTCCGGCCATATCCATTGACCAGAAAGGGGCCAGCCACAATCCGCGCTCTACCGTGGGTACGGTAACAGAAATTTACGATTATCTGCGCCTGCTGTATGCCCGTGTTGGAACGCCGCATTGCCATATCTGCGGGCGCGAAGTCAACGTGCAAACCACGCAGCAAATTACAGACGCTATCCTGGGCAAGCCCGACGGCAGCCGGGTGATGATTTTGGCCCCGCTGGTCAGAGACCGCAAAGGGGAACACAAGGCCGTTTTTGAGGATATTCGCAAAGCCGGCTTTGTGCGGGTTCGCGTTGATGGCGCAATCCGCGACCTGGATGAAGAAATCACGTTGGAGCCTTACAAGCTCCACACCATCGAAGCGGTTGTGGACCGCTTGATTATTCGGCGTCAGCGCGATGCTGACAGCGCGGAAGAAGAGGCCCAAATTAACGAGGATGCCGCTCGTATGGCCGACTCGGTAGAGACGGCTATCAAGTTGGGTAGCGGAACGTTGACTGTGCTTGATGTCACTAATCCCAAAAAGCCCTGGGAAAAACTCTTTAGCGAACACTTTGCCTGCCTTCACTGCGGCACCAGCCTGCCGGAAATTGAGCCGCGCACCTTTAGCTTTAATAGCCCCCACGGGGCCTGCCCCGCCTGTGACGGCCTGGGCGTTAAAGCCGAGATTGACCCTGAGTTGATTCTTAATCTCGATAAAAGTCTGGACTCCGGCGCAATCCGGCCCTGGGCCAAGTTAAGCCAAAGCAACAAAAACGGTTATTACGCTCAACTTATTGCTGCTGTGGCAGACTTCTATAATCTCCCTCCAAACATTCCCGTGTCGGAATTTGCCCCCAAAGAGCAAGACATCATTCTTTACGGCGGCAAACCCGGCGATAAAATCACCCTGAGTTATCGCAACGCCAACGGCGAGTCGCGAAGTTACAGCGCGCCCTTTGAAGGGGTCATCCCCAATTTGCAGCGACGTTACAAGGACGCTAACAACAGCGATATCTATGGCGACATCGAAAAGTACATGTCAACCCGCACCTGCCCGGCTTGCAGTGGCGACCGCTTGCGCCCGGAAGCTCTGGCTGTGACCATTGCCAAATTGGGCATTCATCAGGTTAGCAATTTAGCCATCAACGATGCCCTGGCCTGGTTTGAGAAGCTGGTCTCAACGGAGCAGGTTAACGGGCCTACAGAAGCGGGAGGAAACGGGTCGAGTATTAAAACCCCCTCAAGTAATGCCGACTCAGCGAAGATGAGGCTTACCGCACGGGGGTTGCTAATTGCCACGCCCATTCTCAAAGAGATTACGGCCCGGCTGCAATTTATGCGAAATGTGGGTTTGGATTATCTTACCCTGAGCCGGGCGGCCAACACCCTCTCCGGCGGCGAGGCCCAGCGTATCAGGTTGGCGACCCAGATTGGTTCGCAGTTGATGGGCTGTCTCTATATTCTTGATGAGCCAAGCATTGGCCTGCACCAGCGCGATAACCGGCGACTGCTTAAAACCCTGGAAGGGTTGCGCAATCTGGGCAACACGGTACTGGTGGTGGAACACGACGCGGACACAATGCGCAACGCTGATTGGATTATCGACATGGGGCCGGGCGCGGGCAAGCACGGGGGCGAGGTGGTCTGGTCTGCCGGCCGGGAGGATTTTCTGGCTAACAGCCCCTCGCTGACGGCCCGATATCTGCGCGGCGAAAAGTCCATTCCCATTCCAACCGTCCGGCGGCCCGGCAGCGGCAAAGAGATTGTGGTTAGGGGGGCCAAAGAGAATAACCTCAAAAATCTTGACGTCAGCTTTCCGTTGGGGAAATTCATCTGCGTGACGGGCGTCAGCGGCAGCGGCAAAAGCAGTCTGGTGATAGAAATTTTGCATAAAAAGCTGGACCAGTTGCTTTATCGAGCCACGTCCAGACCGGGAGAACACCTCAGGCTCGACGGGGCTGACTTTATCGACAAGGTTATTGACATTAACCAGAATCCCATTGGCCGGACACCCCGCAGCAATCCGGCCACTTACACCGGGCTGTTTGGACCGCTGCGAGAGCTTTTTGCCAGTATGCCGGAGAGCAAACTGCGCGGCTACAAAGCCGGGCGATTCAGTTTTAACGTTAAAGGGGGACGCTGCGAGGCCTGCCAGGGCGACGGCATCATCAAAATAGAGATGCAGTTTTTGCCGGATGTTTACGTGCCTTGCGAGATTTGCCACGGCAAGCGATACAATCGGGAAACGCTGCAAATCAAGTACAAGGGCAAAACAGTCTCAGACGTGCTGGCTATGACGGTGGACGATGCGCTGGAGTTTTTCTCTAATATTCCATCCATCCGCAAAAAGCTGGAAACGCTGCACGCGGTTGGGCTAAGTTATATTACGCTGGGCCAACCGGCCACCACCCTCTCCGGCGGCGAGGCCCAGCGGGTTAAACTCTCCAAAGAGTTGAGCCGGCGCTCCACCACCAAAACGCTTTACATTCTGGATGAGCCAACCACCGGCCTCCACTTTGCCGACATTGAGCGGCTGCTGGCCGTGTTAAACCGGCTGGTCAACGCCGGCAACACCGTGGTGGTTATTGAGCATAATCTGGACGTTATCAAGTGCGCCGATTGGGTCATCGACATTGGGCCGGAGGGCGGCCACGGTGGAGGGTACATTGTTGCGGCGGGTACGCCGGAGCAGGTGGCGGCTAATGAGGAGAGTTACACCGGTCGCTGGCTGCGGGGGGTGTTGGAGCCGGTTATGATAGATTGACAATGGGTTTAGTATGATCATCGTTGTTTATGATGCGCAGCAAAATCAAATTAGAGCAGGGCCTGAAGTCGGCGCGGGCGGCGAGGCGATTGTCTACGCGGTTGAGGGGCAGCCAAACCTGCTGGCCAAAATTTTTACCCAACCGCCCAACTCCACCCTCTATCAAAAGCTGGCCTGGATGCAGGCCAACCCGCCCCAGGATATCCCCCAAACCGGCAATCACACCTCCATAGCCTGGCCCCTCAAGCTGCTGTACGACAAACGGGGACAATGTATAGGCTATATGATGGCCCACATTCAAAACGCGGTTCCGCTTTTGGATGTTTTTAACCCGCGCCGCCGCGCCCGGATTCTGCCCACCTTTAACCAACCTTACTTATACCGCACCGCCCGCAACCTGGCTACCGCCCTCAACACGCTGCACATGCACGGCTACGTGGTGGGCGACCTTAACGAGAGCAACATTCTGGTCGCCCCCTCGGCTATGGTCACGTTGATCGACACCGACTCCTTTCAGGTCAAAATCCAGAAAGAAGATCGCTCAACCGTCTATCCTTGCCCGGTCGGCAAGCCGGAGTACACCCCGCCGGAGTTACAGGGGCGACACTTTAAAACAACGTTACGCCAACCCGAACATGATTGCTTTGGCCTGGGAGCGCTTATCTTTCAACTGCTGATGCAAGGCAGTCACCCTTTTCGCGCCCAATGGCTTGGGCAGGGCGACCCGCTCCCCATCGAAGAGCGTATCCGGCTGGGCTACTTTCCTTACCAGCCAGACACCCAACACCCGGTCTCCCCGCCCCGAAACGCCCTCTCTCTGGACATCCTGCATCCCCGGCTGGCCCACTTGATGAAAGAGTGTTTTGTAACCGGGCATAACACGCCGCGACTACGCCCAACCCCGCAAGTGTGGGAGTTGGCAATTGCCGGGGCAGAGAAAGATTTTCTGGTATGCGACCAGGGGCATTACCACTCCAATCACCTCTCCGACTGCCCCTACTGCCGCCTGACACTTTCAAAGCGGCGTTTCGTTCCACCACCGCCCCCGCTTGCGCCTCGACCAGTTCCACCACCAGTTTACACACCTAAATCTCATCCCGCTTCTGCGACCGCTTCTGCGACCGCTTCTGCGACCGCTTCTGCGCCCGTCCGCGCGCCCGTACCTCGCTCAGCCCCTCAAGCGTCAAATCCGCAACCGAACAAGCCGCTGTATCAATCCCTGTGGATTTGGGCCATCGCTCTGCTGGCAGTAGTTTTGTTGCTGGTTAGCATCGGCTTGTGGCTAATGGATACGCTGCGAGAACCCGAAGTCGCCCTGCCGCCTACGCGCACGCCCTTCCCCACGTTCACCCCAACGCCGCCGGCTATCGGCGCCCTTCCTGCCACCACCGAGCTACCATCGCCGACCATTGCGCCGCTCTCCCCCCCAACCGATACGCCGCAGCCCAGGTCAGCCTTAACGGAAGAGGCAAAACCTACCGTCGATACCGCCACCCAACCGCCAACCGGCACGCCTACCAATACCCGCATACCGTCTTCAACCCCCACCCGTCCGTCAACCGGCACGCCTACTCCCGCCGATACCCGCACACCAACGCCAATTTCCACCCACACTGTAACGGCCACCCCGCTTTCACCTACGGCGGCGGCCAAAGTGTTTAGACACGCTTCATCGTTGGGTAATCCTCGCCTGCTCGCGGCAACGCAAAATTTGCTTCGATTGCAGGAAGTTATGGTTGCCGCTATCACGCCTACCCCATCGCCTGCGCCCCTGCCCACTGCCACAATCACTGCTACGCCCATCCCTACCCCATCCGCCGAGCTAAATGTAATATTGGATTTGCCGGGCGGGGACACATACAATCAGAACGCCATCATAAAATTGAGAATCACAGTAATAGATTCAGATGGGGTAGATAATCTCTATTGGTGGGTTATGCAAACCGAAGGCGACAACAGAGTGATGGTTGCCAACAACAACAAACCATGCCAAAGCGTCGTCGAATGTGTTGGCGCGGCGGAGTTGAAGGATTTAACCCCCGGCTTTTACCTGGTCAACGTAATAGCCCAAGACACGCAAGGGCAAACAACACGGCGAGAATCCCCTTTTATCGTTCGATAAACTCCCCCTTTTGACAAACCGGCTATCTTATGGTAAGCTGAACTAATCTTAACCACTATATATAGTATTAGGGTCAAGGTCGTATCCCTATATATAGTAGACAACGCCTAACGAACCAGGAAGTAAGAAGTAGGAAGTAGGAAGTAGGAAGTAAGAAAGTCCGACCTACTCCCTACTCCCTACTCCCTACTCCCCGTTATTGGTATCTGCAAAGAAGACCGGTTACTTATGATCATATACAACTCGCAACAGGAACCTGTCAAGCTTGGCTCTATCATCAACAGAGAAGAGCAATTTACCGCCTATACCGTTGTTGGACAATCAACGCTGTCTGCCAGGATTTACAACAAGCCCCCCAATTTAACCCAGCATCATAAGTTAGACTGGATGCGGGCCAACCCGCCTTATAATCCCAAACCGAGCCACCAGCCCTATATTGCCTGGCCCCTGGATTTGCTTTACACGCAACAAGAACAATTCATCGGCTATCTGACGCCCCACTTTCAAAATGCCGTCCCGCTATCAACCATTCTTAACCCGGATGATCATCAAGCCCAAACATTTCCCCGTTTTAATGACAGGCGCTTATACCACACAGCCCGAAATTTAGCCGCCGCAATAGGTGCGCTGCACGCGCGGGGTTACGTTATTGGCGATATCAATGATAGCAATATCCTGGTTACACCATCGGCAATGGTTATTTTAACCAATACCGACTCGTTTCAGGTTAAGGTCCAAAAAACAGACCAGATGGTTATTTATCCCTGCCCGCCCGGTAAGCCGGAGTATACCCCGCCGGAGTTGCAAGGTAAATCATCCCAAAACGCCTTTAGACAACCCGAACACGACTATTTTGGCCTGGGGGCGCTTATCTTTCAATTGTTGATGAACGGCGTTCATCCCTACCAGGTACAATGGTTAAGTCATGTGGCCGCCCCCTCTATCCCGGAGTGTATTCGGCTGGGCTATTTTCCGTACAATCAATCAGTTCAACACCTGATAACCCCTCCACAACACGCCCCCTCATTTGATATGCTGCCGGTAGCCAACCTGCTGCGAACCTGTTTTGTAGACGGGCATCACACCCCCAAGCTGCGCCCCACCCCCCACTTGTGGGAAGCGGCGCTAACCAAAGCAGAGCAAATTTTAATCAAGTGTCGCTATGGGCATTACTACTCCGGCCATTTTTCAAATTGCCCGCATTGCAATGCCACCCGCCCAAGCAAGCCGGTCGTATCGCCCGCCGGTCAAAAAAGGCGCCTCACTTTGCCGACTGGCCGCATTTCAGCGGCCGCATCCGGCACAAAAGCGGCAAACGGCAAAAGCGGGACGATTAAACCGGGGCAAGCGCGTTCCCAGCCAAAACCCAAAGCGACAACCGCGCCCGCCGGAAAAAAGAGAGCATTAAACCGCCGCTCTTCTCGGGTATGGGCCGTGGCCGTCTTTGTGGTGGCTATCATATGCAGCGGCGCATTTCTTATGATTAACGAGCTGGTCCAATTCCCAACCCTGGCCCCATCCATCAGTCTGGCCCTACCTGCAAAACCCGCCGAGGTTGATTTAATAGAGCCGGTCGACTCCGAGACCGCTCCACCTGAAGACTCGTCGCTCCCCTCTTCTGCCGACGCGTCGCAAGCGGAACCAGCCCCAACCCAAACACCTACAACCGCGCCTTCTCCAACCCCCACCGCCACAGCCATCCCCCCGTGGGATGACATCCCCCCGCCGGTTGACACCCCCCAACCGCCTTCGGAGGTCGCTCCCCTGCCCCCTCCGCCGCCTACCGCCACCGGCGTTGCTATCCCTGCCGGCCCGGAGTCAAACATAGTTATGGATTTACCGGGCGGGGATACCTACAACTATGGCGAGCTAATTGAAATAACAGGAACCATCAAAGACCCCGATGGCGTGGGAACTGTCTACGTGTGGGTGACGCGCGCCGAAGCTGCCAATAGAACTTTGGTAGCGCACAATAATCACCAATGCCACAATGTCAGCGAGTGTATCATCGCTGACCAATTCACCAATCTTCTCTCTGGCCCCTATACTATCCAAATCCTGGCTCAAGACTCCCAGGGACATTCTATACAGCAAGAAATCCCCATTACCATTCGCTAATTTTTGGTCATCGCTGCTATAATAAGCCCGTAACTACTCAGAGCGTGTTTCTTAAAGACCGCAGAGGTTTTTTGCGAGACATTTTTAAGCGAATTTGCCCCGGTTATGAACCTGACTTACAGTTAAAATCGGCTTCAGAAACCTCTGCGGTCTGGTCTACACGATTTAAGAAACACCTTC
>JAJRVO010000569.1 GCA_024277275.1 Chloroflexota bacterium | reverse complement strand
TTTTGGATTTTGGATTTTGGATTGGGGGTTGAAAGATTGTTAATTGTTCATTGTTAATTGTTAATTGATAATTGAGGCTTGCTATCAGCGAACCGGCCACAATTGACATCGTGAATGCGGCTAAAGCCAGCAGTCGCCACGGAAATTGAACCAGGCCGGCAATGGGTAACACTTGCCAGACGGGTTCGGCCAGGGACGACATTAGTAAGATGGCAAAAATAGTCGAAATAAGAAAAAAGAAGGCGGTGTTGCGGTGCGGATAGCGGTTGCGTAAACTCAAGACCAGAGAAAAAGTAACCAGGGTAATGACGACAATACCAAGCTGGAAGGAAAAATCATCCAGCAAACCTACCCCGGCGTAACCATAGCCCCACTCCGGCGAGAAAAATTGAGAGAAATAGACAAAGTGTTGCAAGTAATTGTAGCTGCCGCTGGTCCACTGCTCAACCTTAATAAAGCGAACTTCGGCGACAAGGGGGATGAGATAGATGCAGGCCAGCGCAACACCCAAAATGCCCGCAGCAGCCGCATAGAGAAGGTCGAAAATTGGGAATTGGAGGTTTTTGTAAACTTTGGCGATAATCAGGTAGAGGATGTAAATCATCAGAAAAGGGGTAAAAGTGAAAAAGGAGGTGTGATGGGTCAGGGCTAAGGCCCCGTAAGCCAACCCGGCCAGGGCTACTCGACGCCGGGTTGGGGCGGCGATTAGCTCGGTAAAGGCCCAAAAGAGAAAAGGGATAATAGCCAGCGAGACAAACTCGGCGTAGGCGCTGCGGACAAAAATCTCGACCAGGTGAAAGGGAGCGTACATGTAAACTACCGCGGCCAGTAGTCCGGCTGCCGGGCCGTAGAGCCGGCGCACAAAGCCGTACATGCCCAACCCGGCTCCAATTGTTGCCAGAATGTACACAGTCTTGACCGCCGCCGTCAACCCCAAACCCAGCAGATGAATGATTTCAGCGACATAAAAAACCAGCGGAGCATACAGGTTAAAAAGCGGATAGCCATAGCCAAAAGAAAAATCCGGCGACCAGCGCGGCCAGAGATAACCATCGCGGAATGTCTGGTCAAACTCTACCAGAAAGAAAACGCTGTGTTTGGCGTCATGGGCGTCAAAGAAGTAGGCCGGGGTCAGCAGCGGTCCCCAGGCAAAGATAGAGAGGGCTAAGATAAGCCAGATATAGGGATCGGTTTTTAGGAGCGACAAAGTGTACTTTGTCACTCCGTTTCTCCTGTTAAAAATCATCGTTCTCAACCCAAAATTCTCTAATCGGATAACTACGCCAGCAATCATCCAACCATTCACGACCTTCGGTTTCCAAATAAGTAAACAGGCTGGAATAGGACCATTTACGCAAATGTTGAACGTACCCGTGTTTGATAGGATTGTAGTGAATATAATTAAAATGTTGCCAATAATCGCGTTCGTTGCGGATGCACCAATCCCAATAGTTCCACCAAACTTATCTTCCAGGCTGATTATCCCATTGGTTGAAGGTTGTGGCGGTTTTAGCATGTAGACGCCTAAAAAAACGTGGCAGGTTGTCGCTATTGGTCAAATGAAAGAGTATGTGGTAATGGTTGTTGAGAATAACCCAAGCCTTCAAATCCAAGCCATAATCAGGGGCAAGATTTAAAAGTTCTTCCTGCAGATGTTGCTTGTAAGTGATTGATGCAAGCAGATGTGCATGGTGAAGGATGGTTCCCGTTACAAAATAGGATGTATCGTCGGCATAGATGTGTGTAGGGGTATGGGGATTTGAGGTTGATAAGATCACTATAGTTTCCCCTTGCTAAAAGGAGTGACAAAGTGCACTTTGTCACTCCTCTCGGAATCTTCGACCAACAGTAAAAACCCCCACCCACCCCAAAACCGAAACCACCGAAATCCAAAACCCCGCCACGCGCACCGGCGTGTCTTCAAAGCGAAGCTCCAAGAAATGAGAGCCGGACGGAATAGGGACAATCATCCAGCCTTCAATGGGCGTGGTACTGATTTGAGGCCGGTCTACAACTGGGCCAATACGGGTTACAGGGCCGACTTTTTTATCCAGGTTGCCGTCGTGCGGGCCGAGGTCCTGGTAAATGGTGGCCGTCCAGCCGGGGTAGTAGGGCACAAAAAAGGTAACGGACTGCCCCTCTTGTTCAGCGCCGACCCACAGCAACTCGTGAACGCTGTCCATTTCCATCGAGTAGACACCGACGCTGTTATCGGCGGGTAGGGCGGTGTAGTTGACTTTGGTGGTAATCCGGCCGCCGCGCTCCACCTGCTCGGCCAGGGTAGACCAGTTAGGGATGCGACGCACCCAGGCGGTCTGGCCGGTCATTTCGTCGGAGGATTGCTGGAAGCGGAACAGAGCGGCCTGGCTGACTGGCCCTTCAGTTGGTTTTGGGTCGCGGACCTCCGCCCGAATGTAGGGATAGCTGGAGAGGAGAATTAGGCTGGAGAGGATGATGAGCTCGATTTTGGATTTTGGATTTTGGATTTTGGATTTTCGGTTAGTGATTGGTGATTGGTAATTGGTAATTGAATTTTGAGTTTCAGAGGTTGGGGGAATTTGTTCATTGCTAATTGCTAATTGCTCATTGTTCATTGCTAATTGTTCATTGTTCATTGCTAATTGTTCATTGCCCAAAATTGTACCGGCGACGATGGAGATGAAGGGGGCGATGATGACCAACAGTCGCCAGGGAAATTGGGCAAAGGATGAGAGGGGGAGGGTAGTCCAAACAAAGGTGGAGGCCGGGGTGGTCAGAAAAATCAGGATGATGGTTATGGCCTGGAAAAAGTAAAGGGTTCGCCGGATGAGGGTATTGGACAGTTTGGGAACGATTAGGAAGGAGAGAATAAACAGGATAATCGCCGCTACGCCAATCTGAAAGCCGGCGTCGTCGTTGGGGCCGGGGATGCTGGCTCCAAAGCCCCATTTGGGTGAGAAGAGTTGAAAGATGTCGACAAAGTCGTCGCCAAAGGCAAAGCGACCACCTACCCACTGGTCGACCCGGACGTAAGGATACTCTACGGCCATTGGCAGCCAAAAGATGGCGCTTACGCCCAAGCCCAAAAGAAGGACAAAGGTGGGCGGAAGGCCGGATAAAATGGCGGTGAGGAAGCGGTTGGGGTGGGGTAAAAAAAACACCCCCCTCCAACCTCCCCCCTTGCAGGGGAGAGGCTTTAAAAGTCCCTCCCCTTGGGGGGGATTTAGGGGGGGCATTTTTCTAAAAAATTGCCACACAATCATAAATGCAACATACAACCCCAAAATGGGCGTAAAAAGCAGGGCCAGCAGATTGCTGGTAAACATTAGCCCGGCATAGGCCAGGGCAGCCCAAAGCAGGGCGCGGAGACGGGGTTGGGTAACGGCTTCATAGAAACCCCACAACGATAGCGGCACAAACACAAATCCCACCGATTCGGCCAGGGCGGCTCGCACGTACAGATCGAAAATATGGTATGGGAAGTAAACATAGGTTAGCGCGGCAATTAGGCCGGCCTGGGGGCCAAGCAAGCGCTTGACAAAGAGATACATCGTCAAGCCGGATAAAAGCGCCGAGAGACCAAAAACAACTTTGACGGCAGTCACAATATCTAATCCCGCCAGATGCAACCCCTCGCCAACATAAGAGGATAGGGGGCCGTAGATATTAAAAAATGGGTAGCCGTAACCAAAAGCAAAATCGGGCGCCCAGCGAGGATACCACACCCCGTCTTGAATGGCTTTATTGAACTGGTGTAAAAAGTAAACGGAATGACGGGCATCGTGCGCGCCCCAAAAGTAGCCGGGTTGCAACAATGGCCCGATGACCGGGAGGGAGAGAAGGAGGGTAAGCCAGAGATAGAGGTCAGATTTTGGATTTTGGATTTTGGATTTTGGATTACTGGACATCGAGAATTACCCTCCCGGCAGAATCGGTGGGGACGGGGAGACGTTGCAGGGTGGTTTGGTTGTACAGGCCGATGAAGACGCGATAGGGGCCGGGGGGAGCATCGGGGGGGACAAGGATGGGGTAGGCGTCGTTGATAATCTCGCCGGAAATCCAGCGGGAGGTGGGATGGGTTCCTTCTTGGGGGCGACCGTCAAACTGGGCCAAAACGTTATCATTGGAGTCGACCAGGTGAACAAACACTTTTAAATCATCAGCAAAGGGTTGCAACGGCTGCCAGACGACATTCAGAACTAGAATGTTGTTGGCTTGCAAAGGGCCGTGTAGGGCCAAAGGAATTGAAGTTTGACCCCGTTCAAGACCAACGGTGTGGCCCGACGTTAACACGGAAAAATTGTGAGACAGGAGCATCAATTGGGCATCGCCAAGTTCGGCTTGGGGCGGACTGGTCAGGCGAGAGTCGAGTTGAACAAATTGGGGCAGCAGGTAGGGGTAAACGCTTAAAATGACAATGATGATGATGGCTCCAAGTAGGGGGAGTCGCCTAAGTTGCAGGTCGAGCCAGAGGGCGGCCCCGGCCAAAATTGACAGGCACAGCCCAACTAAACCCAAAAGTTGCCAGGGGTAGGTTAAAGTATTGGACAAGGAATATCCCGGCGGCAGATTCCATAAAAAAGCTGTTGGGCTAAATTGCAACAGGGTTAAAATAATGGCTGCGCTCAAAAAGAAAATCAGACGGCGATCTGTGCGACTTACCTCCTCAAGTTCGCTTGGCTGGTTGCGCTGCCATAAAAATACGCCTATGACGGCCAGACCAATTGCCGCCAGTCCTATTTGAAGCGAGAGACCATCGTTCCAACCCAGGCGGCTGTGGCCAAATCCCCAGTAGGCGGAAACAAGTTGAAAAGGGTAGAGAAAATGGTCGGTAAAAGGGGCAATTGCCGGGGTAAATAGGGGGTAGGGCGATAAAAACAGGTAGACAGCTATTGCTGCTGCCACACCCAGCAAGGCCGATAAAATTGGCAGCGCTGCCTGGGGGCGATGAACGACCAAAAGTAAGGCAATTACAAGTAGCAGCGCCCAAATAGTCAACCCCAGTTGGCTCAAGCCAAGCCATAGCCAAAAAAAGGCAGCCAGGGGCAGAAGAATTACTTTTGGAGACGTAACTAAATAAGTGGCGGCCAGAATGGCCCAGGGCAGCAGTCCCCAAAAGAGGCTCTCGCCCCACGCGCCACGCACGTAGACCGTAGTAATTTGGTGAGGCAGGTAGGTGTAGACCAGGGCTGCAACCAGCGCGCCGGGATTACCCAACCAGCTTTTTAACCACAGAAACATCCCGACGCTGCCCAATAGCCAACCCAAACCCATCACCAGTTTTACCGCCGAAACCGGAGTCAGCGGCAAAAGGCCGGCTAAATAGTAAGGCAGCAGGCCATCGCTACGGAAGGGGTCAAAACTGGTTGCAATGTGGGGCATCCAACTCAAATCACCCAGGTTAGCCCGCAAATCGACTGCGTTCCACAACGGCACAAAGCCGCTATGAGTTTGAATGTAACCAGGATAAAATAATGGGGCGATGGCAAAAACAGGCAAAATAAGCGCCAGCAGCAGGCAAACTGGCGTTGATAGGGAAATCGAGGTTATTTGACGCTGAGTTTGAGAGGACACAATTTTGGCAACATCACTTTGCTCAGACTCAGGGGAGGGAATAGTGGGCAAAACAGAGTGCAAATCAATCTTCCTCTTCCAAAAATTCTGCCAGACGTTTAAGTTGATTTGACAGGTGACGCGTTGTTTTGACAATGCGCTTCATATCCGTCTGTATTTCGGATGGCATTTCTTTTGCAATCAAAGCAAACTGGCTAATGCTTATAATCGTGGCAGCGTGATTTATAATATCGTGCATCAAATGCAACGGGGTTGTTAGGTTGTCCGGTTCAGAGTTCATCAGTATAGCTCTTAAATAAGTTAATACTTTTATTTGCCGACAAATTCTACCCTACACTTTTATTATGCACAAACAAGCGTGGTATAGTCACACAATAGGGTGCGTCTCAGATTTTAGGAAATCGTGACAAAGACGCTTCGCTTATAGGGGATTCGGGGCAGGGCTGTTCAGTTCTCACCAATCGCCGATGATTTTACCGCCAAGGACGCCAAGATCGCCAAGATTTTTATAAATTCTTTGCGTCCTTGGCGCTCTTGGCGGTTTAAAAATTATGCCACGCCTTAGAACTGAACAGCC
>JAJRVO010000568.1 GCA_024277275.1 Chloroflexota bacterium | reverse complement strand
TTTGCCGATTATCTTGAAAGCGCCGTAACTGATCAAGCATGTCATTTCAACCAAAGGGAGAAATCTCCAATGCCTCTGGCTGTTTGAGCAGATTGCCGGTAAACCCACAAGTTTGGTCTCAATTACAAAACAACTGGCTCAAATTATCCGCAAACTGGTTCATGAGGTTCAACGTAGATTCGAGGGGTAGGTTGGGTTGAAGAATGAAACCCAACACAATCGGCCCAAGATTGTCGGGTTTCGTACCTCAACCCGACCTACCCATTGCATTTACTCATTTGCCGTTCCGGTTTGTCCGGGTTAGGGATTTCTCGTCACAAGCTCCTCGAAATGACATGTTCATTTTCGCTTGACCACTTACTATTTAGCCACCACCAAAAAAACCTGGCGACCTTTGCATCTTGGCGGTTTATTTTTGTACCGACACTACGCCTATCTGGGCTACATTGCTATTCTCATCGATACCGGGTATATCGGTAACAGTGAGGGGCAGGCGTTGCCCTGTGGGGGCATAGTACCAACCGACGACCAGCCGGTATTGACCGGGAGGCGTGTCAGCAGGCAGGGAGATAGCCCGGCTATCAACCACGGGGCGCTCCGGTTGCCAGGCGGTGGTTGGCAAGTAACCCAGGCTGTCTTGCGGGGTCCAATCCTGTTGAGCCACGGTGTTGCCCTCGCTGTCCAGCAGATGGGCAAAGGTGGTCAGGTCAACCGTAATTGGGGCCACGCCTTGCCAGTGGAGGGTGAAAGGCAGCGTGTCGCCCGGTTTAATAGGCGTAGCGGGCAGGTCAACTCCCTGTAAGTTGATAATATTGGCAAATTGAACCTGGCGCGGCTGTTGGGGCGGATCAACGGTTGCGGATAGGGGCCGGTAGGTTTTTCGCTCGACACGCTGAAAAGCCCCTAATCTGACCCAGGTGTTCTTTTCAAGAGTGTAGAGCCAATCATCTGCCTGGGTGATAGGCAGCCGTTGGGCGGGGTCGTCCCAAGCGCCTTTGGCAACGCCGACGGCCAGGGTAAAGCGGTCGCCCGGATTCGGGGTCAAATTTTGGGGCAGCGTACGGGTCGCAATGATTTCATCCGGCGACCAGCGCGAGAGGGGATACCAGATAGGAGCGACCAAAGGATACTGGCCGGGGTCTGTGATAAGTTGGCCGTCCCGGTCGATAAAAAAGGGCCGGAGCAGATAGGCGTCATCCAGCGGTTCCAGGGCACGCCAGTACAGGGTGGCAACGGGCAAAAAGTTCTCGTGCCCGCCCAGGCTTAAGCTGTAGCCAAGTAGCTGCAATTTATTGTCAAAGGTGACGGTGGCCGGAAATTGAGGGGTAAAGGCGTCGGGGTTGGGCAGCCGGGCAAAATCAAAAAAGGCGTCGGGTAGCGTAGCAGGCAGGTCGGGTCGATTTTTTGCCAGCAGCAGATAACCGTCAAAGGCATCGACAACGCCAAAGTCGCCGTCCAAAAATTGGTCAACCCGGTGGCGCAGCTCAAGCGGATGCAGGGGCCAGGAGTCTTCGGTAATGTCCAGCACAATGTACTCGGCGTCGTCAACGCGGTCAAAAATGTAGAGGGTTTGGCGCTGGCTAACGTGCGGATTCAGCCGGTCGTGAGCCGAGAGAGAGGCGTCGGAGGGTATCTGGGCCAAGATGCGCTCGGCGCGGCGGTGGTGGCCGGTTACTTCTTCCCACCCTCTAAATTGGCCGCCGCCGGGCAGGTAGCCGTAGTTGGCGTGGTAAATCACGGTCGCAATGATGATGACAGCGCCCAACAAGTATTTTGGCAATAATTGGGGGTGTCTGATACCCTGGAAGATTGGAAGACTCAGTAAATCCAAATTTGAGGAGGCAGCATCCTCAGATGCGGCGATATTCGGCATCTGAGGATGCCTTACTCCGCGAAAATTGGATCCGCTGAGACTGGAAGATTGGGCAATTTTACGGGCCTTCCAACCTGCCAACCTTCCATTTTGGCTTAACATCCCCTTCCATATTTTCATTATATTGGCGACGCCGTAAATGCTGCTGATAAAAACAGCGTGGACAGCCGGCGCGACATAAATCAAGGTGTTAACCTCTTGCATCGGGGGAAAGTTGCTGAGTAAGTTAATGCCAAATGAAGGCGCGGCCAAGAGCAGGGTGATTGGGTTTAATAACGCGGTAAAAGCGGTCGGCGTTAGCAGCAAACGAAAGTAATTCAATGTGTCGACACGTTGCAAGTGGGCCAAAAACAGATGGGGCTGCGTAAAAAAGTTCAGCACGATGTCGAGCGCATTATCTCCCAGGTGACTGTAACGCCCCCAGTGGATGTTTTCAGAGGCGGCAAAGGTTTGGGGAATAACAAAGACGGCCAAAAAGACCCACCCGGCAGATAGCGCAACGGTTGCCGCCCCCAAACGCCGTTGGCGATTAATGAAGAAGGCGTACACGCCCATCATCAAGACCAGCAGCGGAATATCCTCTTTGCACGACGCGGCCAGCACGGCAAAAAGCGCAAAGCGCCGGGGGCTGTCTGTCTCAAGGTAATAAAAAGCGGCCAGCAAGAAGGCAGGGGCCAGGGTAACGGCGTGAAAATCGAGCAAAGTTGCCCCTTGCAAGGGGGGGTACATCAGGAAGGCTGCGGCAAAAATCAGGGCCAGGCCATCGCTGCCCAATTTTAACCGGGCTAAAGCAAAAACAGGCACAGCTCCCAAAGCGACAACGGCGCTTTGCAAAACAAAGAGCGTTTCGGGGCCGCTATAAATGAGGTAGAGCAGCGAAATGGGCAGCAGAATCGGCTCGACGTGCAGGCTGAGGCGGCTGGTCACGCCCGGCATATTGGTCAGGTGAAAGGGCCGGCCATGCAGCGTATTCCAAATAGCCTGGTCAAAGTTGCCCAGGTCCAGAGCGCGTGAGCCAAAAGAGTAGTAGTGCAAAAAAAGTTGAGCGGTAAAAAAAGCGATGTAACCTGCAATAAGCAGGGCCAAAACGAGCGCAGGTATAGGGCGTTTAGACATTGCCTATTTATTACCCTCGACAAGGGCAATCTCTTCTTCGGTCAGGCCGTAAAGCTGGTAGACAATTTGGTCAATCAACCCATCGGTGGCGTGGATACGATGGGTAAGTTGAGCATAGGCCGGGGCGTGGTCTCGATAAACGGCGGTGATAGCGGCCAGACCTTTTACTTTGCTTGCCAGCGCTTTGACAAAGGCTTTGAAAGCCTCCTCGTTCCAGGCCAGCGATGCGTCCAGGCTGCGGCTGCTGCGGCTGTTGGGGTTGACAAAGGGAGCGCAGGCGGCTTGTTGGGCTAAGGTGGCCTCTTGCTTGCCCTTGCCCCGTAACTTTCTAAAGGTTGACTCTTCGGTCACGCCCTCTAAATCCAGCCAAAAATCCCCGGTGAGGCGTTGTTTTTTCCGGTTCATCTCAATCATCTGTTCGGCCAGGTAGGCCAGCAGGTCGTGGATAACGTCGGTTTGGTTGGCATCGAGACGGGCGGCGGTGAATTGGAGGATTGAGGATTGGGGATTGGGGATTGGGGATTGGAGATTGCTAATTGATAATTGATAATTGCTAATTGCTTTTGCTACCTGCTGCTGTCGCTCCTCGGCGGGCGTGATGAAGTCGATGCGGGGGATGGGGAGGTAGACAAAGTCGTCAAGCAAAATCTGCGGAAAAGTATCATCTTCACGGATAGCAAATATTTTGCGAAACACAAAACCTGATAGCGTACTATTAAGAAAGGCTAACAAAGTTTTTAATTCAACTTTGGTTTCATCTTTCGACTGTATAACATACAATAGCGTATTACTGTATATTTTTTCGTCAAAATAAGTCCCCAATAATCTCGTTCCAACAACTTTTCTGAATAACAATCGCGGCCCACTGAAAAGATTTTCATGTCTTGGTTCAGCTAACCATTCCCCCCATTTAATCCAATTATCCTGCTTCCATAAAATATCATATCGAGCAATTGATTGTCCTTCAAAAAAGGGGAGAAATGTGTTGTCAATTTGTTTTGTTGAAGTAAATGGCCTGGTTTTCATAATCTCTGATGTTTGAGCAGGTTTACCTTTTCCTTTTTGATACGCCTTAAGTCCGTAGCTGATTGTAGCCAGTCGTCCAAGCCTGATACTCAATCGTGAAACCTTGTCTAAAATTGGCACATCTGACGGATGCAGATAAGGATTGATTATGTGTCCATGAGCATTAAACCAAAAACTTTGCCGGCGGTAGTAAAATTTTCCATTGAAATCCAAATCAGTTATTGAAGTTTTCTTTTCAAAAGGTACTACCATTGTTTGGTCTGGTTCACCATCCTCCAGCTTTCGCCGACTTATTGCATAGATACAGGTATCAACTGTGGCCTCGGGAAAAATATTTCTCGGTAAGGCAACTATTGCTTTGAAGACGCCATGATTTAAAAGATGAACCCGTAAATTTTCTGTAAAATCAAGATACATCCAATTATCCGGCACAATAAGAGATGTATAACCATGTTCTCTCAGCAATGAAAAGCTCTTCTGCATAAATGCCACATAACTTTCTGCACGATATTCCACAAGTTTGTAATAGTGGTTTATGACCTCATTCTCCATACCATCAAATTTAACGCCATACGGCGGATTGCCCACCACCGCATCAAAACCGGCCCGGTCGCCGAGGGGCTGGCCGTGGGCGTCGTAAAAAACTTCGGGAAAGGCAATTTCCCAGTGGAAGAAGCGGCGGGGTTGGTCCCCCTCTAACTCCCCCCAGG
>JAJRVO010000567.1 GCA_024277275.1 Chloroflexota bacterium | reverse complement strand
GGCTTTGACGATACCGTACGCCAGAGACTAAAGAAAAACGGACATAACAAAAAGCAAGCAAACGGCGCTACTTACACTGTCCAAAGCGACAAACGAGGGCATTATTACCGCCACCCCCAACAAGGACGGGTCAAAGTTGTCGCTTTGTTTTGCGACTGTGGCCGCTCAATTTTGGTCAGGCCCGCAGATGCAAAGGGAACGTCGATTGTGTGTAATCTCTGCAACAGTCCATTTAGCTGGCAGCAGCTAACCTTTGACGCAGATTGAGCGTGTGCTAACAAGTAAATTACCGCCAAGAAAAAAGAGCCTTAGTTGTTGTTGAGGCTCTTTTTGTATTTCTTGCCGTATGTTCTATAATTGATTCAACCCTTTAATTGGAGTAGAGCAAAATGTCTAAATGGGAAACGTATCTGGAAGAAAACAAAGCGCAGTTTCTAGATGAACTTCTAGATTTTATCCGCATTCCAAGTATCTCCGCCTTACCCGAACACGCCGGCGACGTTCAGCAAGCGGCTGAGTGGGTCGCCAATAGACTGGAGAAAGCCGGGGTTGAGGGCGTGCGCATTATGCCCACCGGCGGCCATCCGGTTGTGTACGGAGAGTGGCTTCATGCGCCCGGCAAACCAACCATCCTGATTTATGGTCACTTTGACACCCAACCCGTTGACCCTGTTGACCTTTGGGACCACCCACCCTTTGAGCCGGCCATTGTGGATGGCCGAATTTACGCCAGGGGGGCGTCGGACGATAAGGGGAATATGCTTATCCCTATTTTGGCCGTTGAAGCCCTGCTTAAAAGTGAAGGAGCGGTTCCGGTCAACCTGAAGTTTTGCTTTGAGGGACAGGAAGAAATAGGCAGCCCGCAGCTTCCCGATTTCTTCTCTACCCACAAAGATATTTTTACCTGCGACCTGGCCGTAAGCGCCGACGGCAGCCAGTGGAGCGAAACCGAACCGAACATCTACCTGTCGCTCAGGGGGTTGTGCGGGCTGCAAATTGACATAAAAGGGGCTAAAACCGACCTTCATTCGGGCTTGGCCGGAGGCGCTATCCAAAATCCTATTCACGCTCTGGTTCGACTCCTGGATTCGATGCGCAGCCCGGAAGGCAAGGTTCTGGTTGATGGTTTTTATGACGATGTAGTTGAACCTTCTGAAGCGGAACGGGCAGAGATTGCGCGGGTTCCTTTTAACGAAGCAGAGTATTTGGAAACGCTTGGCGTTAACGCAGTTTTCGGCGAGCCGGGCTACACCACCCGCGAGCGAGGCTGGATTCGGCCCACCCTGGAAGTAAACGGCATTTGGGGCGGTTTTCAGGGCGAAGGGACCAAAACCGTTTTGCCCAACGAAGCGCACGCCAAAATCACCTGTCGCTTGGTGGCCAATCAAGACCCGCGCCGTATTTTAGAGTTGCTGACGGCGCACATTGAAAAACACGCGCCTCCCGGCGTTGAGGTAAATGTGCAGCCTATGGCCAGCACGGCCAACCCATACTCAATGCCCGCCGACCACCCTGGTAATGAAGCCGCCCGCGCTATCCACGAGGAGCTTTACGGTCAGAAGCCTTACTACGTCCGCAGCGGCGGCAGCATCCCCATTTGCGGCCTGTTTCTGGAACACCTTAACGTCTACACCGTTAACTTTGCCTTTGCCGTGGAAGACGAGGGCGCGCACGCCCCCAACGAGTTTTTCCGCCTCAGTAACTTTAACCTGGGGCAAAAAGCGTACTGTAAACTGCTGTATCGGCTGGCAGAGCAAGAGCTTTGACGACGGTTTTGTACCTGTCAAAAGGGCGCTTAAACCAACCTTGTAAACAGCTACAAGGCTAAGGCTGAGAGTTTTTAACTTCGCCTTCGCCTCAGAAGGTGTTTCTTAAATCATGTAGACCAGACCGCAGAGGTTTCTGAAGCCGATTTTAACTGTAAGTCAGATTCATAACCGAGGCAAATTCGCTTAAAAATGTCTCGCAAAAAACCTCTGCGGTCTTTAAGAAACACGATCTCAGGTAAATATGATCAACAAAGCAGCTTTTTAGAGAGGAGGTCATTGTTATGTCATCTGCATGTCGATTTGAACCGGGTGAAATTATTATTAAGGAAGATGATGTTGGCGAGACGGTCTTTATTGTTGAAAGGGGGCGAGTCGACATAACTAAAGAAAAAGACGGGGAGAAAATCTACCTGGGATACATGACCTCCGGCGATATTTTTGGCGAGATGAGCATTATTGATGACAAACCTAGAAGCGCAACAGTTACAGCCGCTGAAGAAACCATAGTCAACGTAATACACCGAGACGAGTTCTTTGATATTCTTCAGAGCAATCAAGCCGCGGCGGTTAAAATATTAAAAGCCCTCTTTAATCGACTCAGGGAGACAAATATACAACTCCTTCAGCTTCAAGTAGGAAAAGAAGGCGTTGGGGAAATACCTTAATTTGATGTTATCAAAGAAGATACAAGCGTAGAAATACAGGTTTCACTGGAAGGTTTAACACCTCGCGCCGCTACAACGCTTCCGGCAAATTATTACAAGATCAAAAAATTTCCGTTTAGGATTGGCAGAACAAACCCAGACCCTCTGGCGCACAATGATTTATCCATTCCAGACGCAATACCTTACCAGATATCAAGACACCACGTTATGATTATTAGAGAAAATAACCTTATTGGCGTGGTTGATACGGGCAGCACTTTGGGAGCGGAAGTAAACAGCACAAGATTTGGAGGAAATAAGCAGAATCCGGGGCCGGTTTTTTTTGAAACTGATGAAGGCGCTCTGGTTCTTGGAAATCCAGACTCTCCATTTCGATATAAAGTTGTCATTGAGCGTGAAAGTGAAAGCGGATAAGTGAGCGATGCAACCCGCGGTTTCTTAACGGATTAGAGAGATTATGATTTTGGTATCAGGCGCGGCGGGTAAAACCGGCCAAGCCGTAATCCGAGCTTTAGTTGTTTGCCAGGTTGTGACCGTTTGGTCGCGTACTTTATCGGCAAACTAAATAGTTAAAACCTCGGAGGTCTTTTGCACCATCCCCTGAACGTTTACCCCGTGCCAAATTGACGGTCGCCGGCGTCGCCCAAACCGGGGACAATGTAGCCAATATCATTGAGCTTCTCATCAACCACCCCAATATGGATGTCAACATCAGGATGGGCATCGTGCAGCATTTTGATGCCTTCGGGGGCGGCGATGATCCCCACAAATTTAATGCGCGTTGCCCCCCACCGTTTCAGAATATCCACGGTAGCCGATGCCGACCCCCCGGTAGCCAGCATTGGGTCCAGCACAATGCAAAGCTGAACCGTGGGCGAGACAGGCAACTTGTTGTAATACTCCACCGGCTGCAAGGTTCGCTCATCCCTAAACAAGCCAATGTGCCAAACCTCGCTGCCGGGCATCATCTCCCAAACGCCTTCGACCATGCCCAGCCCGGCTCGCAAAATGGGCACCAACCCAATCTGCTCTCGTAACAGAGCGCCCGAGGCCGCGCCCATTGGCGTTTCAACCGGAGTTGGCTCCAGGGCTAAATCTTGAGTCGCTTCGTAAGCCAGTAAAATAGAAATTTCCCTAATCAACTCCCGAAATTTTTTGGGTGTTGTCTCCTTGTTCCGTAAAATGGTGAGTTTGTGCTTCACCAAAGGATGTGAAGACTCGTATACATCTGCCATTTTTCCCTCACTTATACGATTTTAGATTTTAGATTTTAGATTTTGGATTGTTAATGCTCGGTAAAAACCCATCTATCAAGAGGTTTCTTGTATCCAAAATCTAAGTGGGCTGATTATAAAGCGAGGCAATGTAAATGACAAAGTGGGTTGAACTTCGATGATGGGATATTGTAACCATCTTACCCTTTTTGCCACAGATTATGCCCAATGCTATAATACCTTTTAGAATCAGGAATTAAATGACTGCCTGCTTAATTCCTGGTTCTAAGCTAATTTGAAATTGTTTAGGATAAGGAGCAGATTATGCCATTTAGGATTGGTACTACGGAATTGATCATTATTTTGGTAATAGTGGTCATTCTTTTTGGGGGAAGTAAGTTAGCCGGTGTGGGTTCGGCTTTGGGTCAATCCATCCGTGAGTTTCGTGATGCGCTCTCTGGCCCCAAAGCCAAAGACGAAGAAGAAAGCACAGATGAGTCTGCCGGCGAGAGCAAGGCTTAAGCCGGCTGTCCTCAATAGTTAAAAACAAATGATACCCCTTTAAGCTGTTTGAGGGGGAATTTTCTGTTCAACAAAAAAGAAAAGTGCAGCCGCAAAAGCGGCTGCACTTTTTGTTGTTTCAGGTCGACTCTAAAGTTCCTTAAACACCTTAGCCAACGAGTCGCCATAAACGGCTAAATCCCACTCACAAAAGTAGCCAAAGGGAGTTTGCCAAACCTGATAGCCGGTGGCGCTCAACCGCTCATCGAGCCGGTTGAGCAAAGATTGGGCAAACTCCGGCGAGGCGGTTGAACCGGAGAGATGGGTAAATGAGTGCAGCACAATGTTTTTGAGCTTGCGCTTGTTGGCCAACCACTTGATATTTTTAACCACTTTGGTTTCCAACTTCGGCTTGGCTTCATCCTCAACTTCTGCGTGGAGGAAAACAACCAGTGCATCCTCCACCGTTTCAGCCACATCTTGCTCCGGCACATCATCCAGCGTTTTGGAGAAAGATTTCCAATAAAAACGTTTCGCCTGAAAGAGTAGTAGTTTCATCGCCTCAAATCCAAAATCTAAAATCTAAAATCTAAAATCGAATCACGGATACACCCGCCCCAGCGTGCGCGGGAAAGGATTAGTTTCACGGACGTGGTGAATACCGGCAATCCAGGTTACGGTGCGCTCTACGCCCAGGCCAAAGCCGCTGTGGGGCACGCTGCCGTAGCGTCGCAGGTCCAAATACCATTTGAACGCTTCTTCCGGCAGGTTGTCGTGGTGGATGCGCTCCAGCAGCAAATCCGGATCGCTGATGCGCTCGCTGCCGCCGGTGATTTCGCCGTAGCCTTCCGGGGCCAGCAGGTCGACACTCTTGCACACCTCCGGGCGGTTGGGCCACGGCTCCATGTAAAAGGCTTTAACCTGCGTGGGATAGCCGTAAACAAAGATGGGTTTGTCGTACAGCTTGGTCAGTTCTGTTTCGTGGGGGCTGCCAAAGTCCTGACCCCACTCGATTTCGAGCAACGCTTTTAGTTCGGGATCGTCTGTTTCCACCCGGATTTTTTTGATGCGTTCTACGGCGTCATCATAAGAGACGCGGGGAAAAGGCGGGGTGACTTTTTCCAGAAAACTGGTATCGCGCTCCAACACTTTTAACTCTTCAACCCGCTCCTCCAGACAGCGCTGGACAATGTAGCTGATAAACTGCTCTTCCATCTCCATCAAGCCGTCCAGGTCGCAGTAGGCCATCTCCGGTTCGAGCATCCAGAACTCGGTCATGTGACGCCGGGTTTTGCTCTTCTCGGCCCGGAAGGTGGGGCCAAAGCAGTAGACCTTGCCAAAGGAGTAGATGTTGGCCTCGTTGTAAAGCTGGCCGGTTTGGGCCAGGTAAACGGTGTCGCCAAAGTAATCGACCTCAAACAGGGTGCTGGTCCCCTCTCCGGCGGCGGGGGTGAGGATGGGCGTACTCATTTCAAGGTAGTCGTGGCTGTCCAGCCAATCGCGGCAGGCCCGCATCACCGTGGCCCGCAGGCGCAGCAAAGCCCACTGCTTGCGGCTACGAATCCAGAGGTGGCGATTTTCCAGCAAAAACTCGACGCCGTGCTCTTTGGGCGTGATGGGGTACTCCTCGGCTACCTGCACCACCTTCAACTCCGCCGTGTCGATTTCGTAACCGCCCGGCACGCCCGGCGCTCGCTCATTCTCTTTGACTACCCCCCGCACAATCAGCGCGGATTCCTGGGTCAATCGCTTGCCGGCCTCAAAGGTTTCGAGGGGCAGGTTGGGTTTAAAGAGTACGGCCTGCATAGTGCCGGTTCCGTCGCGCACCTGCAAAAATTGAATTTTACCCTTGCCGGTTTTGGCATACAACCAGCCTTGAATGGTTATTTCTTCGCCAACGTGGCCGGCGATGTTTTGGATGGATACAATGTTGGTCAATTTTGTTCTCCTTGACAGAAAGATTTTTAGGTGTACAATCAAAAGTAAGAAGCGGTATCGTAAGTCCTGGTGACCCTGGCCACCCGTAGGGTGGACCTAGCTTCCGGTGAGAACCCGGAGGGACAGACTGAAATCGGGGCCCAGGGAGAGCCGCTTTTTATTTTTTACCACAGATGATGCTCCACAATCTCTTCTACAATGATTCTATGCCGGATCGCTTCCCAGAAGCGGTTGTTTCCCCGCTCGTATCTTTGATAAATAGCCCAAGCTATATGGTCCACGGCTTGAAGGCCTTTGTGCTTTTGAGAATCTTCCTGTCGTAACAACACCACCTGTTGAGTTATATCGGCGATACCTGCGCGAACTGCTTTTTCCAATTGGTCGCGTAAGACCGGTTTAGTGTACCCTTTATCAAGCCACAATTCCAGATGTGGATGGTGTTTAACACAATGCCTGACTGCTCTGGTTACTGCTTCCCGATAAATATCTTCCGGGTCTCTTGGATGTCTGAGAATAACCTGCTTGTTCACAGTGACAACCACAATCTC
>JAJRVO010000566.1 GCA_024277275.1 Chloroflexota bacterium | reverse complement strand
ATACCGACGACATGGAAGCGGTTCGAGAACATGTCAGAGAACTCCCGCCCTTGTTACGCGGCACCGCCGGAGGCAACACTTCCTGCATTGAAATCCAGTCGGGTGAAGACGCCATCATCATCGACGCCGGCTCCGGTTTACGTGAGTTGGGATTGGAATTAATGAAAGGCCCCTGGGGTAGAGGAGAAGGCACACTGCACCTCCTCTTTAGCCACGCCCACTGGGATCACATTCAGGGATTTCCCTTCTTTATCCCGGCTTTTGTGCCCGGCAACCGTATTTTTATTTATAGCATCCATGATCTCTACACCGTTCTAGAGAAACAGCAACGTCCCCCTACCTTTCCGGTTTCTCTTTCTTATATGCAAGCCACAATGGAATTTATTGCCCTCAAGCCAGGGCAACCTTTCTCTATTGGCAAGTTAAACATTAACACCATTGAAAACGTTCACCCCGGAAAAGCTTACAGCTTTCGCTTTGAAGATCAGCACAGCATCTTTGTTTACGCCAACGATGCCGAATACAAGCAGCTAAACGACGCCAGCGTGCAACCTCACATTGATTTCTTTAGAAATGCGAATGCGCTCATTTTTGATGCCCAGTACACCTTAAAAGAAGCGTGGCACAAAGTTGATTGGGGACACAGTTCCGCCTTGATTGGGGTGGATTTAGCCCGGGCGGCCGGCGTAAAAAAGTTAATCCTGTTTCACCATGACCCTACCTATTCTGATACGGAACTTCAGGAAATCCAGTCCAGAGCTATTGTTTACCAGGCTCAAGACACCACCCTGCCCACCTGCGACGTAATTGTAGGTTATGAGGGCTTAACGCTTGACCTTACCCCACCCGATGCCGTTGAGTTACACCTTATGCCCGACACCGAAGCCGCTATTTTAACCCCCGCCAGCGTCTTTGACGAGCGCGGCGTAAACCAGTTGGCCCAGCAACTGACCGATTTATCAGGTCAAAACGCTCCATCAGGTTCAATCATTGATCTCTCCTCCGTTGAAACATTAACTACAGCCAGTCTTAAGTCTCTTGTTTCGCTACGTCAGGAAAGCGATAACGCTCCAATTGTTCTGGCCGGCCCCTCGGATAACGTTTTGAGAATCATTAAACTGGCGGGCTATCAGGATTTCTTTGCCATTTATCCTTCGGTTGACGCCGCCCTGTCCGCCTTACAAGTGCGAGAGGCATTAAATCTGCCGGGCCAGGTCATCAAAGAACAATATCAAATAGAAAGCAAAATTGGCGAGAGCTTGATGGACACCGTTCTTAAGGCCAGAGATATTCATACCGACCATCCCCTTGCCCTAAAAATTCTCTCCCCCTCTTATAGCGAAGAAGCCATCAATCGTTTTACGCGCCAAGTCCAAAAACTTATTAATTTGGATCACCGCAATATTGCCAGGGTTTTTGCCTGGAGTAAAGAAGGGAACCACACCTTTTTTGTTGAGGAATTTTTAACCGGCCAAACGCTGCATGACCTCCTGACCAATAACGATGTCGCCCTTACTGCCGAGCAATCTTTGGACATTGCCCAAAGTATCAACTTAGCCCTGGAGCACGCTCATAGCAACGGCATAACTCACGGCGATTTAAAGCCGCACAATATTTTCCTGACCGACGACGGAATTAAAATATGTGATTTTGGCCTGGGGCGATTGGAAGAAGGACTTAATCTTTTGGAGGCGCCCATACTCCGTTTAACGGCCGCCTACCTGGCCCCGGAGCAGATACTGGGGCAAGCTATCGATGCTCGAACCGATCTTTATGCCCTGGGCGTAATTTTGTACCAACTGTTTACCGGGCAGCTTCCTTTTGAAGGATCCGACCAGGAGGTTATGCAAGCCCACATACACCAGTCGCCTCCCCCTCCCCGAGAGGTAAACTCCAATATATCGCCCTCGCTGGAACACCTGATCCTCAAAATGCTGGCAAAAAACCCCAATAACCGTTACGCCAGCGCCGAACAAGCCCGGCGTATTTCAAGCGGGTTAAACATTGGTCGCGGAGAGGGGTTGTACCAGCATATGGCCCCCTTGGTTGGTCGCCAAGAACAGTTGCAATCGCTGCAAGATTGCTGGAAAGAGGTTCGCGCCGGACAAGGGCAATTGGTTTTTATCACCGGCGAAGCAGGCATAGGCAAAACCAGTTTGGCCTTACAAGTATCGGTTCAAAGCGAAGCCCCCGTACTGCTTATTGGGCGTTGTCCCAATCTCAAAGGTATCTCGCCCTACCAGCCCTTTATAGAAGCCTTGCAAACATACTTTGCCACGGTTCCTCCTGAGCTTTTTGATGAAGAATCTCGTCAACTTCTCAGCAATCTCACCCACTTGTTCCCCATAATTGACCAGGTGTTGCCCGATTTACCCAAACCACCGCCACTGGAACCAAAGCAAGAACAACTGCGTATGATGAGCAACCTGACCCAGTTTATCAAGCGGGCCACAGAAGAACGTCCCTGGCTCTTAATTTTGGACGACCTGCAATGGACCGACGAGAGCAGTATGGAGCTTTTGGGTTATATAAGCCATCAGTTGCCCTCAATGGCAATTATGGTTATAGGCGCCTACCGCGAAACTGAACTAGAACGCGGTCATCCTTTGCTAAAAACGCTGCGCGACTTGAGCAGCCATCCCTCTTATCGACACTTTCCTCTGTCCCGTCTAAACCAGACCCAAGTGGGCCAGATATTGATGAATACCTGGCAGCAACCTGTACCCGAAAACCTGACCGAAAGAATATTTGACCACACCGACGGCAACCCCTTTTACGTAGAAGAAGTAGCCAGGGGGTTGGTTGACGACGGCCTT
>JAJRVO010000046.1 GCA_024277275.1 Chloroflexota bacterium | reverse complement strand
TGAATGTCGTAATAGGCTTGAATATCGCCTCTATCCAACGCATTGGTTGCGGTTTGGGTGTCGGCAAAAAAAATAATCTCGACCGGTTTATCGGGGCGAGTCTCGGCCTCGGCCAACAAGCGGGGCTGGTCGATGACTCCAATGGGGCGGGGATCGGTGCGAGGGAGTGCGGCGCTGATAGCTACGGCCAAAACAATACCGCCGGCCACAGGCATAACCGCCATAAGAATGGGAAATCCAAAAGTAAAAATTAGATAACTGCGACGTGTAACGTTGCTCCAATATTCACGCCAAAATATGTGAAAAATCCGCACCTAATAAATGCCCTTTATCAAGAGCAAAAAGCAAAACAGAATCAGCGGAATCCCAATAATTAGTCCAATGATAGTAAAGCTGATTGCCACACCCGCCATAATCAGGATAAACCCCAAAACAATAGCGATCAGTCGCTTCGTCATATTCAGACCAAAGTCAATCAGTCGCCAAATTGCCGCAAAGGGCCATAATAAACAAGTAGGGCGTTTTATTTTATATTTCATGATGTTAGTACCTGTGCAGTTTTCCTCGGGGTGCGTCCCAAAATTTGGGAAAGTACAGGGGGGAGCGGGGGGATTCCCCCCGAATCCCCTTTAAGTGAAACGACTTTGTCCCGATTTCCTAAAATCTGGGACGCACCCTTTTCCTCGTTTTAGAATTGAGAGCGCTCACTCAATCATTCAAAAGGGTACAACTGTTGAGATTGATAAACGGGCGATGAAGAATTAACCGCCAAAATGTTACCTCCCACCAAGGCCAAAACGCACATAAACATGCCAAGCAGCGCCACCAACATCACCAAAAAGAAAGCGGCTATAGCCCGACGCATATCAACCATTGCTCTCCAAGTCATTACTTTTGCTCCAATAAAATCATTGTGTGGTAGGTGTTTCTTGCTACAAGAATTATACCACAAAATCCCCATTTATTGTTGATTTTAATTTGTTACCAACTGCCCAATCACCGTATTTTGGATTTGACAGCGATTATCTATTGTGCTTAAGTTACTGATGATACTTCTTATAAATATTTTTTCAGGGAGATAAAATATGGATAGAAAACTTAAGCCGCTCACACTGGGCGTAATTGTTGGCAACCGGGGGTTTTTCCCCAGCCATCTCTGTGAAACCGGGCGAGAAACGATCCTGAATACGCTGGAGGCGGAAGGCATAAAAGCCATTGCCCTTATGCCGGAAGAGACTGCGTTCGGCAGCGTTGAGAGCCTGACCGACGCCCAAAAGTGCGCCGACCTCTTCAAGAAACATCGGGATGAGATTGACGGCGTGCTGGTCACGCTGCCCAACTTTGGCGATGAACGGGCCATCGCCAACACCTTGCGCTGGGCCGATTTAAATGTACCCGTTTTGGTGCAAGCCTTCCCCGACGACGCGCTGAAGATGACCATTGCCGACCGGCGCGATTCCTTTTGCGGCAAAATGTCGGCCTGTAACAATCTGAACCAGTACGGCATTAAATACTCGCTAACGTCTCTGCACACGGTCGATCCCGAAAGCGACAGCTTTAAGCAAGACTTGCGTCGTTTTGTAAGCATCTGCCGGATCGTGGGCGGGTTAAAAAACGCTCGTATTGGGGCCATTGGGGCGCGACCGGGAGCCTTTAACACCGTGCGTTTCAGCGAGAAGTTGCTGGAGCGGGCCGGCATCACCGTCGAAACGCTTGACCTGTCGGAAATCTTTGGCCGGGCGGCGCGGGTCGAAAATGACCATCCGAATGTCAAGGCCAAATTGGAGCGCTTGACCGCTTACGTGCCCACTGAAGGCGTCCCCTCCGAACCGTTGCTAAAGATGGCCAAAGTTGGGGCGATGATCGACTCCTGGATGGAGGCCAACAATCTGGTTGCCAGCGCCGTTCAGTGTTGGACCTCGATGCAGGAGTTTTACGGTGTGGTTCCATGCACCTTGATGAGTATGATGAGCAACGACCTCATGCCCTCGGCCTGCGAGACAGACATTGCCGGGGTGGTGGGGATGTATGCCCTGGCCCTGGCTTCGGGCAAGCCCAGCGCCATTGTCGATTGGAACAACAACTACGGCGACGACCCGGACAAGGGCGTTATTTTCCACTGCTCTAACCTGCCCAGAGATATATTTGTGGATGAAACCATCGCCGCCGAAGACATCCCGGTGATGGATTTTCAAGAGATCATCGCCGGCACGGTCGGCAAAGAAAATACATTTGGCACCGTTGTTGGTCGCGTGCGCGCCGGGCCGTTCACCTACTGCCGCGTCTCCACCGACGATGTCAACGGTAAAATTTCCGCCTACGTGGGCCAGGGGGAACTGACCGACGACCCCCTGAAAACCTTTGGCGGTTTTGGAGTCGTCCGGGTGCCGAAATTACAAAAACTGCTGCATTACATCTGCCAGAACGGCTTTGAGCATCACGTCGCCGTCAACCTGTCCCAAACCGCTTCCGCCGTCGATGAGGCGTTGAGCAAATATCTGGGCTGGGATGTATACTGTCATGAAATCTAAAACCCACAGGAGGTTAACATGAGCAAGCGCAAATACGCAATTGGCGTCGATTTTGGTACCGAGTCTGGCCGGGCGGTGTTGGTAGATGTTGCCGACGGGCAAGAGGTTGCCGCAGCCGTTCACTCTTACGCCAACGGCGTTATTGATAAAAAGCTGCCGGACACTGATATTCGGCTGGACCCGGACTTTGCTTTGCAAGACCACAACGACTACCTGGAGGTGTTTAAGCGGGCCATCCCGGCTGTACTCAAGGAGAGCGGCGTCGCCCCAGAAGATGTTATTGGCCTGGGCATTGACTTTACCGCCTGCACCATGCTGCCCACCAAAGCAGATGGAACGCCGCTCTGCTTCCTGTCCAAGTGGCGGGAGAATCCCCACGCCTGGGTCAAGCTGTGGAAACATCACGCCGCCCAACCCGAGGCCAACAAGCTCAACCAGATTGCCGGCAAGTTGGGGTACAAATTTCTGGACCGCTACGGCGGCAAAATTAGCTCCGAGTGGTTCTTTCCCAAAGCCTGGCAAATTCTGGACGAAGCGCCGGAGGTATACCAGGCTGCCGACCGGCTAATTGAAGGGGCCGATTGGGTGATCTGGCAGCTTACCGGCCAGGAGAAACGCAACGCCTGCACGGCGGGCTACAAAGCCATCTGGTCCAAGCGAGAAGGATTCCCGCCAAATGACTTTTTCAAGGCGCTGGACCCGCGCATGGAACACATTGTCGATGAGAAAATGTCCCGCACTCTCTATCCTCTGGGAGCAAAGGCCGGCGGGTTAACTGAAGAAGCCGCGGGTTGGACAGGTCTAAAGCCGGACACCGCCGTAGCCATTGCCAACGTAGACGCCCACGTTTCCGTCCCGGCTGCCACCGTCACCGAGCCGGGCCGGATGGTCATTATTATGGGAACTTCTAATTGCCACATGGTGATGGGAACCGGGGAAAACATCGTCCCCGGTATGTGCGGCTACGTGGATGAAGGCATTGTGCCGGGCCTGTTTGGGTACGAGGCCGGTCAATCGTGCGTGGGCGACCACTTTGCCTGGTTCTTGGAAAATTGCGTGCCTGGCGCATATGAACAAGAGGCTGAAAAGCGCGGTCTCAGCGTTCACGAATTGTTAGAGGAAAAAGCCGCGCAGTTAAACCCGGGCGAGAGCGGACTGGTGGCTCTGGATTGGTGGAACGGCAATCGCAGCGTGTTGGTAGATGTGGATTTAACCGGCATGTTGTTAGGCGCAACCCTGGCCACCAAACCGGAGGAAATCTACCGGGCGCTAATTGAGGCTACCGCTTACGGAACGCACACCATCATCGAAACCTTTGAGGCCAACGGCGTGCCGGTCAACGAGATTGTGGCCACGGGCGGCCTGCCCAACCGTAACAAGTTGTTGGTGCAGATTTATGCCGACGTTACCGGCCGTCCCATTCGTATTGCCGGCTCCAGTCAGGGGGGCGCGTTGGGGTCGGCCATGCACGGCGCTGTAGCTGCCGGTCAAGAGGCGGGCGGTTACAACTCGATTGTTGAAGCCAGCAAGCAAATGGCCCGCCTGCGTGATGAAGCGTATGAGCCTATCCCAGAGAACAAAAAGATTTATGATCGACTCTACGCCGAGTACATCACCCTGCACAACTACTTTGGTCGGGGCGCGAATGACGTAATGAAACGTCTCAAGCGCCTCAAGGCTGAGGTTCGGGCCGGTTTGTGACACATTCAGAGACCTGACAGGTTTTTAAAAACCTGTCAGGTCTGGATGATTGCTCTGGAGTTTTTGGAATGATCTCCGAAAGAGAGTAGTTATGCTAAACGCCCTGCGCAAACAGCTACAACAATTACACATGGAACTACCCAAAAACAACCTCGCCGCCTGGACCGGCGGCAATATCAGCGTCCGCGACCCTGAGACCGGCTACGTGGTCATTAAACCCTCCGGCGTTCGCTATGAGAACCTGGGCGCAGAACATATGGTTATTGTCGACCTGGACGGCAATCTTATCGAGGGCGACCTCAAACCTTCGTCCGACACGGCCAGCCACCTTTACATCTACCGCCACCGGCCGGATGTCAACGGCGTAGTCCACACCCATTCCCCCTATGCCACGGCCTTTGCCGCCGTGGGCAAACCCATTCCGGTTTATCTGACCGCGATGGCCGATGAGTTTGGCGGGCCTATTCCGTGCGGTGGCTTTGCCCTCATCGGCAGCGAGGCGATAGGCAAAGTGGTCTTAGAGGCTATCGGGGATTCTCCGGCTGTGCTTCTTAAGAACCACGGCGTTTTCACCGTTGGCCCAACCGCAGAGGCCGCAGTTAAAGCCGCAGTAATGACCGAGGATGTAGCCCGTACAGTGTGGCTTGCGCTGCAACTGGGGCAGCCGGACGAGATTGCCCCGGAAGACGTGGCGAAGTTGCATCGCCGGTATACTCATGAATACGGCCAGTGAAACCAGGGCTGTTCAGTTCTAAGGCGTGGCATAATTTTTAAACCGCCAAGAGCGCCAAGGACGCAAAGAATTTATAAAAATCTTGGCGATCTTGGCGTCCTTGGCGGTAAAATCATCGGCGATTGGTGAGAACTGAACAGCCC
>JAJRVO010000565.1 GCA_024277275.1 Chloroflexota bacterium | reverse complement strand
GGGGGAGTTATAGCGGTGGAAAGCGCTGCCCGTATCCCTAAAATCAAGGCCGTTGTAACCGAGGGTAACTTTCATGATCTTGTAGTCAATATGACCCCACGTTATGCGCAAGATACTTTTATTGGCAGCGCCGTCCGTTGGCTTATTGTATTCTTTTACCGTTGCTACACCGGCCTTGATCCCAATTTGGTGAAACCTTTTGACTCTGTGACCGAGATTGCGCCTCGTCCCATCTTTTTTATTGCCGGCGAGGGTGAAGCCAGAGCCAACCATACCCAGGCTCAATTTGAGGCAGCGGGACAACCCAAAGAACTTTGGATTGTCCCGGAAGTGGGGCACGGCGGTTATCAGCAACGCTGGCCGGAAGAATATGAGAATCGGGTGATTGGTTTTTTTGACAGATTGTTGTTAGAATTCTAACTATAGTTTAATGCCTGTGCATTAGGATAATGGACGATAATCTTCATTTTGACCATATGGGTTCGGGTTTTAACATTGACTGGCTTAAGCCAAAACCAACGCCGGATAATGTTTCCAGACCAACATAAAATTTAGGTGAGACCTATGGAATCGATGATTGGACAAACCCTCGGCCAGTACCAGCTTGTCGAACAAATTGGCAAGGGCGGTATGGCGACCGTTTACAAAGCATTTCAACCGTCTCTCAATCGCTACGTGGCGGTTAAAATTTTGCCGGCCTACTTTGCCCACGAAGCCGGCTTTGCCGAGCGTTTTACCCGCGAGGCGCAAGCCATTGCCCAACTGGATCACCCCAACATTCTGCCTGTTTTTGATTTTGGCAAGCAAAACGACATCAGCTACATTGTAATGAGTACGTGTCGGCGGGCACGTTAAGCGAGAAACTCGGCAGAGCAATGTCTCCAGCCGAGTCGCTTGAGATTATTTAGCAGATTGCCAGGGCGCTGGATGCCGCTCATGAGCGGGGTATCCTTCACCGCGATGTAAAGCCGGGCAATATTCTAATTGATGACCGGGGTTGGATATACCTGAGCGATTTTGGCCTGGCCAAGATGGTCGGAGGATCGACCCAACTAACCGGCACAGGCGTGGGCGTGGGCACACCCGCTTATATGAGTCCGGAACAGGGCCAGGGGTTAAAAGTTGACGCCCGTACCGATATTTACGCGCTGGGCGTCATCCTCTTTCAGATGTTAACCGGGCAAGTCCCCTACGAGGCCGAGACGCCTATGGCCGTGGTTATCAAGCACGTTACCGACCCAATTCCTATACCTCGCCAGGTGAACCCCAATATTTCGGAAGCGGTAGAACGTGTGCTGCTTAAAACATTGGCCAAAGAGCGGGATGACCGTTTTTCTAGCGCCGGAGATATGGCCGCCGCGTTAAGAAAAGCTGTACAGGGGCTTGAGCCGGGGGTTGCCGCTACACCCATCCCCCCCGACCCGGATGCTACAATGGATCGCCGGGTCAATCTTCCCGTTGCTCCACCGGCAGCGCCGCCCATCCCGCCCCCCTCGCCTCCTTTGCCTGCGGCCTCTCCTGTCCAACAAAAAAGCGCTTCGTGGCTGCCTATTGTAACTGGAATAGGTGTGGCAGCGGTTATAGGCTTATGCGGTTTGGCAGGGTTGTTCTATTTTTTCAGGAGCGACGACGGCTCTGCCACGCCCCAATCGGCCAGTAGTGTGGATGCTGACACGCCGGTCGCGCCCTTGCCGGTAACTGCCACCAGCCAGTCGACAACCCCCACTACTTCGCCTACAATTGCAGCAACAGATACTCCAGCGTCATCGGATACCTCTTTACCCCAACCAACCAATACCCCCTCACCGGACCCAACGGATTCCTCCGTTTCGCAAACTGATACGTTGCCCACGCCAACTGACACGCCTACCCCGCTACCAACCGATACGCCTCCTCCGCCCACAAGCACGCTCTTGCCAACAGATACCCCGCCGCCGCCAACCTACACCCCTACCCATGCTCCAAGTTGGTCCGATACCGGCTTGCGGCCCTACGGCCGCTACGCTGATATCTGGACTGAGTTGAATGCCGGTAGCGGCGAGTTGGGATATCCGCTGGCCGACCCGGTGGGAGATAGATTGTGCGCCCGCGAAAACTTTGAGCGGGGCTATATGGTTTGGTTTGATAGCCCGCAAGAACCCCAACCGGTTTGGGCCGCGGTTATGCCCAACCGGGCCGCAAATAGTGGCGACAAATCATATAAATTTGGCGACAAGTGGCCCGGCAGCCCCGAATATTGGTGCAGTGATGCCGAAGCCAGAGCGCCGCTTGGTCCCAAGCGAGGTTTTGGTATGCTGTGGTGTATCTATCCCGATTTGAAAGCTGATATTGGCTATGCCCTTGATGAAGAAGTCGGCGGCCCAACTTATCCTCGTTGTGCGGCGCAGCTTTTTCAGGGCGGGGCCATTGTCCATAACCCCATTGACCCTCAATACTGGGTTTTTATTGACAATGGCGGCTGGTACCGTTTTAGTGAATAAACATACAGATTCAAACTAATGAAAAACTTATCAAATATGACTGCCGTGCGTTTACACGGTCCAGCCGACCTACGAGTTGAATCGGTTCCCCATCCCGGCCCGCCTGGCCCCGGTCAGGCGCTATTGCGCGTGACGGCTGTGGGCATCTGCGGCAGCGATTTACACAGTTATAAAGATGGCCGTATAGGAAGCGCGGTTGTAGAAAGCCCTCTGGTTCTGGGACATGAATTTGCCGCCGTAGTGGAAGCCGTGGGGGCAGAGGCAATCGGCGGCGATTTTAAGCCTCTATTACCGGGGATGCGAGTAGCCGTTGACCCGGCCCAACCCTGCCGGCGCTGCCAGATGTGCGAGCAAGGTCATCCCAACCTTTGTCATAACCTGCATTTTTGCGGAGCTTATCCCGATAACGGCAGCCTGTGCCAATGGATGCACATGCCTGCCCGTACCTGTTTCCCTATTCCAGATACCATTGACGATGCCGGCGCGGCCTTGTTGGAACCGCTAGGCATTGCCGTCCACGCCGTTGATTTGGCTAAAATCCGGGTCGCCAACAGTGTGGCTATTTTGGGGGCGGGATGCGTTGGTTTGAGTATTCTGCAACTGGTCAAATTATCCGGGGCGCAACCTGTTTTTGTTAGCGATAAATTCTGGTGGCGGCTGGCCCTGGCTGAGCAATGGGGGGCCATCCCCATTAATTGCGATGAAGTTGACCCGGTGGAGGCGGTTATGGAAGCTACCGGCGGCCAGGGGGTAGATGTCGCCATAGAGGCGGCCTGGGCCGACCACTCTGTGCAGCAAGCGGCGGCAATGGCTTGTTTGGGGGGGCGACTAGTAATTGTGGGCATTTCTGAAGACGACCGGCTAACGTTTAACCATTCCACCGTTCGGCGCAAAGGTCTGACCATTCGCCTGGCCCGGCGGATGAAGCACACCTATCCCCGTTCTATTCGCCTGGTTAAAAGCGGCGCGGTGGATCTGTCCGGCATGATTAGCCATCGTTTCCCTCTGGAAAAAACACCGGAGGCTTTTGCCATGAATGTGGTTTATTAGAATGAGGTAGTTAAGGTTGTGATTGAAGTGTAAGTTAGTATCTAATGCTTAATTGTAACTACTCAGCCTGGCCCAGACAAGACGCTTGATTGAGGGTAATTGGTAATTAGTAATTGGTAATTGGAGCAATTTACCAATTACCAATTACTAATTACCGGCCTTCAGGCTGCTTTACAGGGGTATAGCTGAGTAGTTACTATAATTTAGGGTATATTGCTGTTGGGTGGGATGGATATATTGTGCAAAAAGTAACACGAAAGCAAATTGAACAAATCGTCAAATCTTCTCGTGAGATAGGGGAAAATCCAAATCTCCGCCAGACCGACTTTGGTGGAGTATATTTGCACGGGATAGACCTTAGTGGGGCCGATCTTCGCGAGGCAAATCTTGCCAAGGCAGATCTCAGTGGGGCCGATCTCAGCGGGGCCGATCTCAGCCGAGCAGACCTTGGTGGGGTCGATCTCAGTGGGGCGAATCTTCACCAGGCCAGCCTTAAGGGCGCAAATCTTGGCAAAGTGAACCTCAGCGAGGCCTATCTCCAGGGGGTAGATATGCGGGGAGCAGACCTTTATGAGGCGGATATTAGAGGGTCTGATTTGGGCGAAGCAAATCTTAACAGGGCAAGCCTGCGTAGAGCGCTCCTTAGCGGGGTAAACTTGGACAAAGCTAAACTCAATAGCGCAAATCTTGGCGAGGTGAATCTTAGCGAAGGATGTCTCCACAAGGCCAGTCATTGTGGTGCATACCTCCACAAAGCTGATCTTCGTATGGCGGATTTTAGCAAGGCTGATCTTCGTTGGGCCAGTTTTACTTTTACAGATTTAAGCCGGGCAGACTTGAGCCTAACAGACCTCCGCTGGACAAATCTCACTAAAGCCTCTCTTTTTCAGGCCGACCTTCGCCAGGTAAATCTTTCATGGGCGGATATCCGGGGGACAGACCTCCGCGAGACAAATTTGGCCGACGCCAATTTGAGCGAAATTAGGCATGATGATACCACCAAATGGCCGGCAGAATTTACCGTGGCGACACTAACTCCAGTCTTTGGGGTTTGATGTTTGTGACTTGCTCTATTTCAAACCAAGGTTTTGATTCCAAAATAGCCTCTCAACCACATAATTCCTCAAAAACCCCAAAAGTTACCGCAAAATAAAGCCTTCCCTTAGCGGATCACTTGGATCAATTAAAAACTCATGGCGACCAGTGATGTGGGCGGAGCCTTCTACTTCGGGGATAACGGCGGGGTGAGGGCCAAAGGTAGTAGTCTCAATAACGCGCCCGGTGAAGCGGCTGCCGATGATGCTCTCGATAACCATTGGTTGGTTGAAGTCAATCTGGCCCCTGGCATGGTGAATGGCCATCCGTCCGCTAACGCCGGTTCCGGTTGGACAGCGATCCACTTCCCCCTCGGCAAAAATGCAAACGTTACGGCTATCGGCCCCTTCATCCAGCGGCGGGCCAATAAAGATAGTACCGTATAGAAAACTCACATCTTCCTCAAAAGGGTGAGAGATGGGTCGACTAGCCATCACCGCCCGCTTAATTGCCATTCCTTTTTCAATCAATGGCCGGAAATCCTCCGGCGTGCAGGTTAAACCCACGTCCTCGGCTTGCACGTAGGCGTAAAACGCGCCGCCAAAAGCCAGGTCGTAGCGCACTGCGCCTAACCCCGGTACATCAACCGTTTCGTCTAAAGCCAGCACAAAAGAAGGCACGTTGTGAAAACGAACGCTTTGCACAACGCCGTCCTCCACATGGGCATAGGCAGTAATCAGCCCCGCCGGCGCGTCAATTTTAACGACGCTTTCCGGGCTATTCATCGGCAGCAGGCCCGTTTCCAGAACCACTTTAGTAATGGCGATAATACCGTGCCCGCACATAGTGCTGTAGCCTTCATTGTGCATAAAGAGGATGCCGATGTCCGCTTCTTGGCTCACCGGCGGGGTGACAATGCAGCCGTACATATCGGCGTGGCCGCGAGGTTCCCACATCAGGCCGGTTCGCAGGTGTTCCAAATGTATTTTTGCATAGCGACGACGCTCTAAAATTGTTTCACCCGGCAAGTCGGGAAAACCGCCGGTAATTACGCGGAAAGGTTCCCCGCCGGTATGGGTATCTATTGTGGTAATTTTGGGCCAGTTGGTCGGGGGTGTCCAATTTTTCATTTGGCAGGTTTCTCCACGGGCAAGCGGATGTAAAAGTGGCTGCCCGGATAGTTTTCTTCGTCGTGTCCCTGGCTCTCAACCCATATTTGACCCTTATGAGCCAAAACAAAGCCTTTTACAATG
>JAJRVO010000564.1 GCA_024277275.1 Chloroflexota bacterium | reverse complement strand
TTGTTTGACCTCTTGAGATTGGATTTCTAATTATAGCCCTTCTCAAGTAAGGTCATAACATCTGGCGTATGAATGAATACTTTTACAATTTAAGTTGTCATAATATTTTTGTATGTGAGTTTTGCTGTTACTGAATCTAAATTAAGGAACGGTGATTAAATAACTTGCGCATTTCACAAATTGGTAATTGGTTATTGGTTATTAGTTACTCGTTACTCGTTCAATTACCAATTACTAATAACCAATTACACAACCCAAATGGGGAAGTTATTTAATTCTCATTCCTAAGTGGAGATTAAAGTATTTTGAGACGCTTCTCCAGCGCAAAGCAAGGGTTGGCTCTCTTCAATGGGCATCAGACCGGCATACTTGCCCAATTGGCGATTGTACTGGTACGCATAAAAACCGGGGAGCGCATCCGTTTTTCCGGAATGAAACGCCAGGGATTGGGTATCGGTTTGCAGGCGATGCAGTATCTCCTTAAATGCCCCAAGCCGCTGCCTGGCCAACCCGGTACGGAGCAGATGAGCGCTTTTTCCAATCCAGGCGTCAATTGATTTGAGGCGAAGTTTTAACATTTTACCTGATCCCACCAGCGCATACAAATTAACCAGTTTTTGCATATAAGAGACAGGATCATAATTTTTTAACGTGATGACCAGGTAGGGCAAGCGATAAAAGGTAAACGGTATTTTTTCCAAAATCCGGCCCTGCTGCAAGAGCGTGTCATAAAAGGGAGTGCCGCCAAAGGGAACGGGAGTATTCATAGACGGCCAGACAAAAGGAGTTTTGATGATGAACTCTCTGGTCAATTCAAAAGGCTCGTCGCCGCTGTCGTGATCAAAGCCCAAGATAAAATTGGCCCCCAAATAAGGGAAATATTCTTTGAGCGTCCAAAAATGTTCCACCACCTGATCAACTTTGGTTCGATTGGCGGCCTTGCCAACTCCGGCTTTAGCCGAGTACTCCGACCAGGATTCAATGCCGGGGGCTATAGCTACACAGTTAGTGTCGCGCAGGCGTTTAAGCCTGCTTGGGCGCAGGTTTGTCAGAGAACTTTCTATGAGGTAGGGGGCGCGCTGCGCCGGGGGAAGGCTTTCAAAAACGGTCAGGGTTTCGTCAAAACGCACGGCAAAGTTGGGATCAAAAACAGCCAGGATGGCTCCCGGCAAATGTTGAGCGGCGTATTTAAGGTCTGCGGCCAACCTGTCGGCGGGTAGGGCGCGGTAGGGGGTATTCCAGTCAATGCAAAAATCACAGCTATAAGGGCAGCCCACGCTGGATAATAAGGGGATAAGGCTGCCCGGATAGGGCCGGCCCTTAAAAAAAGCCGAGGCTCGGATTTCCGGCATACGCTCCTGGATGGTGGGCGTGTCCCGGTAAGGCTTGGGGCTGGAGATGATGCTTTTGGGTTCAAACTGATTGCCGACAATGCCGGCAATCAGGGGTTTGTCACATTCTAAAACAACTAAATCGAAGTATCGCAGACAATCCTGGGGAAAGGATTTTGCATGCGGCCCGCCAATCACCGTGCGAGCGCCGTCCATTTTGTATACTTTGCTCAGGGCGTATGCCAGAGGAGCCAGATAGGTGTGGGCGCAAATAAATACAAGGTCTAAATCGTTGGGAAGTTTAGATTTGGGGTCGCCGAGGCCGTAATAAGTGGCATAATGCACGCGATGCCCCATTTGCCGGCACCACACCGAGATAGTTTGCGAGGTCAGGCCGGCGTATTGTTTTCGGGTCGCTATGTAATCTATATATTCCCACGATGTGTTAGCCTTACGGGTAAGGAGTTCCAGGATGCCAATTTTCATAGTCGTTATCAGTTTATTTTCCTTGTGCGTAATCTGTTGTCGTAACTAAAAAAACAGGGTAACTACTCAGCTATACCCTGTAAAGTAGCCTGAAGGCCAGTAATTAGTAATCAGTAATTAGTAAATTGCTCCAATCTCCAATTACTAATTACCAATCACCCTCAATCAAGCGCCTTGTCTGGGCCAGGCTGAGTAGTTACAATGGTAATTGGTTATTAAGCCAATCCCTAATTACTAATTACCATTTACTGCGCTCTGAAATGAGACAGTTATTTAATCCCGATTCCTTACTATTTAACCACCACCAATTCATCTTACAATTCTTTCCCCAGGCTCTCCAAATTACCCCGCACAATGCGAGTGTTGGGGTGATCCGCTCCCAAAAACGTCTCAAAAATCTTCAGCGCCCGCTCATACATCGCCCGCGCCCCCTCATAATCCCCCAAAGCTTGCAGCGTGCTACCCAGGTTGTTGACATCTCTCGCCACATTCGGATGGTCCGGGCCAAAGACGGCTTCGTCGATTTTCAGCGCCCGCTCTAACATCGCCCGCGCCCCCTCATAATCCCCCAAAGCTTTCAGCGCGCTACCCAGGTTGTTGACCCGAATCGCCACATTCGGATGGTCCGGGCCAAAGACGGCTTCGTCGATTTTCAGCGCCCGCTCATGCATCGCCCGCGCCCCCTCATAATCTCCCAAATCTTGCAGCGCTAAACCCAGGTTGTTGACCCGAATCGCCACATTCGGATGGTCCGGGCCAAAGACGGCTTCGTCGATTTTCAGCGCCCGCTCATACATCGCCCGCGCCCCCTCATAATCCCCCAAAGCTTTCAGCGTGCCACCCAGGTTGTTGACATCTATCGCCACACTCGGATGGTCCGGGCCAAAGCCGGCTTCGTCGATTTTCAGCGCCCGCTCATACATCGCCCGCGCCCCCTCATAATCCCCCAAATCTTGCAGCGCTAAACCCAGGTTGTTGGCGTAAGTGGCAACATCAGCGTGGTCGGGGTCCAGGGTTGCTTCTGCCAGGGTTAAGGCTTGCTCAAGGGCAGCGCGAGCGCCGGCGTAATCAGCCAACAGTTCGTTGAGAGCGCGCCCCAAAGCATTGTAAAGACCCGCCGTCCGGGAACTCCGGCGGGTCTCGGCCCGCTCCAGGTTGAATTGGAGATGCTCGCGCAAGGCAGGGGTTAAGGCTTGGGGCCAGCCGTCGTTAACTATCTTGTTGATCCGATCTTTTACAGCATCGGCTACGGCGTCGGCTGCGTCATCCCTGCTTTCATCGGGCGCCTGATGGCGGGCAAACTCGGCCAGCAGGCGGTGGAGGCGGGGTTCGCGCTCGTCGCCGGCCAGTTCCAGCAGGCCCAGGGCGGCCAGGCGGGTCAGGGCGTCGCCGGGGCGGCGGGCAGGGGGATCGTCGGGCAGTTCTATCGTCGCCGGCAGCAAATCGCGGGGGATGGCTGCGGGAGCAAAGAAACCACAGCGCTCGTATAGCCGGCGGGCCAGGGCGTCCACCGGATTATCCGGGTCAAGCCGCTGCCAACTCAGCTCAAACGTAGCGGCGATATTTTGCAGATGACGGGTGGGAGAGTCGTCCCGCACCCAATCTGCCAGCGCTTCATTGCGCAGCGCGGGCTGGCCTTCCAATTCGGTCAGGTAAGCGGCGGGGGTCAGGGCGGCGGGGTCGGCCAGATATTTTCCGGCCAGGTGCAGGGCCAGGGGCAGGTCGTCCAATAGTTCGCAAATTTGGCCGGCCTGGTTTTGGTGTTTTTCTACCAACGCCTCAACGGGCTGGTCCAATTCATGGGCGCGAAACCCCAACAACAAGCGCAGGCTATCAGGGCGAGGCAGAGTAGTCAGGGCCAG
>JAJRVO010000563.1 GCA_024277275.1 Chloroflexota bacterium | reverse complement strand
GGGGTTTTTAGCAAAACAACCCGGGGCGATTGGACAAAACCGTTGAAGTAGTGTAATATCTGGGCCGATTGTGAAATTCACAGCAATATAACATTCTCTATTATTAGCACACAGATGTGCGTGCCAAGAGCAGATTTGTGTGCTACTTTTTTTGAGTAAGATAATACTAGAGAAATTTTACACAAACGATTTGCGCAATATAGAGGATGTGCTATAATCGTCGCCGTTTGAAAGACGTTAAGAAGTGAAGAACTACCTGGGGCCGTTAAAGAACTATCACTTAGCTATGCAGATTAGCGGCATGTTGGTGTGTTCAATCTTCGGTTCGTTATTTGGCGGTATTTGGCTGGATAGAAAGCTGGGTACCACACCTTGGTTAATGCTGATCCTGATGGTTTTAGGGATAGCGTTTGCAATGTACTCTGTAATTCGTATGGCCAAGGAAGCACAACAATAATTTGATTGATAACCAATTAGGGGTTACACAAACTATGGCAAGAATTTTAATTGGCGTTGTCGTTGCAATTGTGGTTATTATCGCTGGAAATATCCTTTTCCCGGTGCCTCGGGCTGCTATTGAAGTTGCGGCAGAACCTATTGGCCTGGGTTTTGTTACTAATGCCCTCCTCACTTCCTTTATTCTCTCTGCAATTCTCATTGTCGTTGGCTTTTTGGTGGGTAGCAATCTCAAAGAAAAACCGAGTGGATTGCAAAACATCCTGGAGTTTCTGCTTGAAACGCTGGATGGCCTGGTTACGTCGATTGCTCCTAAAAAATGGGCAGCCACCTTCTTTCCCATTGTAACGACCATTTTTCTCTGGCTTTTGGTTTCTAACTACTTTAGCTTGTTTACGCCGCTTTTGGGTAGCTTTGGCATTGTCCATACCACCGACCACGGCGGCATGTCCGCCGATAGCGTTACCCTGATTACCGGAGACCGCGAGCATTTAACCCCAATGCACAAACCGGGCGCAGAAGCCGAGGAGTCGCGCGATGAAGGCGAAGCAGCCCACGGTGAAGAAGCAGCCCCCGCCGAAGGCGAAGAAGCCCACGGTGAAGACGCTCACGAGCAACAACTTATTATTGTGCCGCTGTTCCGCGCCCCCAGCAGCGATTTAAACCTGACTTTTGCCCTGGCAATCACCACTATGATTTTGGTGCAGGTATTTGGGATTTGGGAGCGAGGTTTTAGTTACGTTGGTCACTTCATTCGCCTGGATGGTTTTTCCAAGAAGGGGATTGGAATGGGGGCGATTGACTTTTTCTTGGGCCTTGTCGAGCTAATTAGCGAGGTTGCCAAAGTTCTCTCGTTCTCCTTCCGGCTTTTTGGCAATATCTTTGCCGGCGAAGTGCTGATGATTGTTATCTCCTCGTTGGTAACGCTGCTGGTGCTGGTGCTTATCTTTGGCCTTGAAATATTTGTCGGTACTATTCAGGCCTTTGTATTCTTTATCCTGGCCCTGGTGTTTTTCTCAATTGCCACGCAGCATCACGGCGAAGAGCATTAGTAATTAGTAATTGGTAATTAGTTATTACGGATTCTGTCTTTCTCCAATTACCAATTACCATTTACCATTTACCAAAGTAAATACCGCTTTGTAAACGTAGTGGCGTAACAAAGCGTTATCTTAAGAAAAATCAAAAATAATTTAGACTAGGAGTCAATTAGTATGGAACTTACTGCTGAAACCTTCAAGTTGTTAGCCGCTGGTCTGGCTATAGGATTAGGGGCAATAGGCCCTGGCATTGGTGTTGGTCTTTTGGCTATGGGCGCCTTGCAGGCAATTGGTCGCAACCCTGACGCACAAGGTGAAATCCAAACGAATATGTTTATCGGGATTGCCTTTGCCGAAGCCATCGCCATTTACGCTCTGGTGGTTGCCCTTATCCTTCTGTTTGTGGTTTAAGGTTTATCTGTCAGATAGAGCCGATAACTTTGCTCTGTGTGATCATTTTTTACAACCACAAATATTAGTAATAGATATTGAAACAAAGTAAGGGAGGCAAAGGTTGGAAGCATTAGGTATTAGCCCCATAGGGATCGTTGCCTATATAGTTAATTTTGTGATACTGATAGCGCTTTTGCAAATGTTTTTGTACAAGCCTGTCAAAGACATGTTAGCTCAGCGCCAGCAACGCATCGCCGAGGGCCTTGAGGCTGCCGATAAGGCCGCTCAAGATGCAGCCCTACAGCGAGAGAAGTTTGAGAAAAGTTTGGCCGAAGCCCGTCAAGCTTCTCAAGGAGAAGCCAAGAAGGCGGCGGAAGCCACCGAGAAAATGCGTAAAGACATTCTGGCCGCAGCCGAAAAAGAAGCTGAAGAACTTAAAGCCAGGGCCAGAGATGAAGCCGAGCAAGAACGGCAACAGGTTGCCGCCGATTTGCAAAAGCAAGCCGCTGAGTTGGCTATGCAGATTACCCAAAAAGTTGTGGGTGAAGCCGTTGACGAAAAAGCGCAGCGTAAATTGGTTGACCAGTTTTTGGCCGGGTTAGGAGAGGCATAGTGAAAGCACAAGAGCTTTCGCGGAAGTATGCCACCGCTGTTTTTAGTCAGGCCCTGGAAAAGTGGCTGACTGCGCTCAGGGCCGTCCAGAACAAGCTGGTCAGCGACTCCGCTTTGGCCAAAAATTTGCAGGACTCCGGACGCTCTTTTAGCGATCGACAAAAAGAGTTGGATGCAGTGGCGCCGGACGGTAGCGATCAACATGTTCTCAATTTCCTGTACACCATGTTAAAAGATGGCGATATTGGGTTATTGGGCGATGTTATTGCTGAACTGGACCGAATGACACGAGGCGGTCCAATGGTTCAGGTCGCCAGTGTAGTAACCGCTTTGGCCTTGTCCGATAGCGAAAAAGAGCAGTTTCGCCAGAGGTTGCGAAGCAAATATGGCGAAAACCTGGAGTTTGATTTTAACGTCGACTCTGCGCTTATTGGCGGCGCTATTGTACAAATTGGCGATAAAGTCATCGATGGCAGTGTGGCCGCCCGCCTTGAGTCGATGAGTAATCTTTTAGGGGTAAAATAGGTAACAAGAGACGGTTAATTCGTCGCAAATTAGAAATAAGAAATGAGAAATTAGAGGCAGCACAGAAGCGCCATCCGCACTATTCTAATTTCTGCTTTCTAATTTCTGGTTAAACGCGAATGTCGCCAATGTTGTGGGGCGACTGTGTAATTGACTAATTCTCTTGAATACCGCTTTGGAGGCGATATGGTTCTTAAGTTAGACGATATTACCGCGCGGATACGTGAACAAATTGAGTCTTTTGAAGCGCCGGTTGAAGTTGCCGATGTTGGTACCGTTATTAGCGTAGGCGACGGTATTGCTCGGGTGAGTGGCTTGACTAACGCGATGGCTACTGAATTGCTAGAGTTCCCCGGCGGCGTGTTGGGTATTGCCCTAAACCTGGAAGCAGAGCAGGTTGGGGCTGTAATTTTGGGTGATTATGAGCATATTAAAGAAGGTGACACGGTCAAAAGCACCGGACGGATTGCCTCTGTGCCTGTTGGCGACGCTCTGATTGGCCGGGTTGTAAACACCGTTGGCGACCCCGTTGACGGCAAAGGCCCCATTCAAAGTGATGACTACTATCCCGTTGAAAAAATTGCGCCTGGGGTGATTGCTCGGGCCAATGTTGATACCCCCGTGCAAACGGGTATCAAAGCCATCGATTCGATGATTCCCATTGGACGCGGTCAGCGTGAGCTTATTATTGGCGACCGGCAAACCGGCAAAACGGCCATCGCCCTTGATACAATTATCAACCAAAAGGGAAAAGACCTGATCTGCATTTATGTGGCTATTGGCCAGCGGCAGGGACAGGTAGCCCAGGTTGTGGGTATCCTGGAAGAGTACGGGGCTATGGATCACACCATTGTGGTGGTTGCCGGAGCATCCGACCCGGCCCCGATGCAATATATTGCTCCTTACGCCGGTTGCGCAATGGGCGAATATTTCATGGACCAGGGTAAAGATGTGCTAATCATCTACGATGACCTTAGCAAACACGCCTGGGCCTATCGCCAGATTTCGCTTTTGCTGCGTCGCCCGCCCGGACGCGAAGCCTATCCCGGCGACTTGTTTTATCTTCACTCCCGGCTGCTTGAACGAGCGGCCAGGCTTTCTGAGGCCAATGGAGGCGGTTCTTTAACGGCTCTGCCGATTATTGAAACGTTGGCCGGCGACGTGAGCGCTTACGTGCCCACCAATGTTATCTCCATTACCGACGGTCAAATTTTCCTGGAAAGCGACTTGTTTTATGCCGGTCAACGCCCGGCAGTAAACGCGGGTATCTCCGTGTCTCGCGTAGGCGGCGACGCCCAAACCAAGGCTATGAAGCAGGTTGCCGGTCAGTTGCGTATGGAACTGGCTCAATTTCGTGAATTGGCCGCCTTTGCTCAGTTTGGGTCCGATCTTGATAAATCAACCCGTGAACAACTTGAGCGCGGTTTGCGCCTGACTGAATTGTTAAAACAACCCCAATATGCGCCTGTAGATTTACCGGACCAGGTTATTGGCGCTTATGCCTTGACCAAGGGTTATGCCACAGATGTTTCGGTTGACAAAATTCAAGAGTACGAAGCCAATTTACTTCAGTTTATGAAATCCAATCATCCGGAAGTGGGGCAGTCAATTGCCAGTCAAAAGGCAATAACCGATGAAATTGACGCCTCCCTGAAATCGGCATTGGCAGAGTACAATCAATCTGCCGGATATGGAATTCCTGAATAAAGTTTAGAAATAAGCAATTAGAGATTTTGGAATGAGTTGATGGGGTGTATCGGGAATCTCTCTCCCCGGCATATGATACTTTTCAAAAAATCCAAAATCCAAAATCTGAAATCCAAAATCGAAGGTGGCTTGTGGCCTCTGTTCGCGAAATAAAACGTCGAATAAAAAGTGTAAAAAACATTTCCCAGGTTACGCGGGCAATGCAGATGGTGGCGGCTTCAAAAATGCGTCGCGCCCAGGAACAGGCTTTGGCATCGCGCCCATATGCCGCTAAATCCTGGGAGATATTGACTCATTTAGCCGCGCAAAAAGGAAACGCTCAACAACTTCATCCTTTGCTTACGCAGCGAAGTGAAGTTAAAAATGTAGCCGTGGTTTTAATTACGTCAGATAAAGGCTTGGCCGGCGCTTATAACGGCAATATTATCCGTGCCGCTACCCGATTTATGCAAAGCGATGGTCGAGAAAACACCAGTTTGATTACGGTGGGGCGCAAAGGGCGTGATTTTATGATGCGTTTTGGGCGAAATGTTATTGCTGAATTTACCGATTTGCCGCCCAGCCCTGCCATAGTGGATATAAGCCCAATTGCCCGAATTGCAATTGACGGTTTTTTGGCCGGGGATTTTGATGAAGTTTATCTGGCTTATACAGATTTTATCAACACCCTGACTCAGGATCCAACTGTTCGTTCGTTGCTTCCTCTGCGTCCCGGTAGTGTTGAAAGCAAGGTGATGAGTGAATACCTGGATCAGGAAACCACAATGGTTACCACCGAATATCTCTATGAACCTGATCCCGAAACACTGTTGGATACCATCTTGCCTCGATTTACCGAACTGCAAATTTATCAAGCGGTACTGGAGGCTATAGCCAGTGAACATTCGGCCAGGATGGTGGCCATGCGTAACGCCACTGAAAATGCAAACGAGTTGGTGGATGACCTGACCCTAACCTATAACAAAGCTCGCCAGAGCGCTATTACCAGTGAAATGTTGGATATTGCCGGTGGAGCGGAAGCTTTGGCAAAAGCAACAGCGTAACAATGAACAATTATCAATTATCAATTAACAATTAACAATTGTTCATTGTTCATTGATAATTGATAATTGCTTACTTAGGAGGATTGAATGGCAAAAGGAACCGCAGGCCGTGTGGCCCAAATTATGGGCGCGGTAGTGGATGTGGAGTTTCCGACGGGGCAATTACCCGAGATTTATGATGCTGTGGAAATTGCCCGCGAGGGAGAAGATTCGTTAGTGCTGGAAGTGCAGCAGCATCTGGGCAATGATATGGTTAGAACCGTTGCGATGGATGCTACCGATGGCTTGCGCCGGGGTACAATTGCAATAAGCGCCGGCTCGCCGATCAGTGTCCCTGTTGGTCCTTCCAGCCTGGGACGTATTTTTAATGTTTTGGGACGCCCGGTAGATAATTTAGGCCCGGTTGAAAGCGACACCTATTAT
>JAJRVO010000562.1 GCA_024277275.1 Chloroflexota bacterium | reverse complement strand
TGGTGAGTACAAATATTAGCTGGATTGCGATTAAAGAGATAACGAGTAAATTGTAAATTGTAAATTGTAAATTGTAAATTGTAAGTTTGGTCAGGTTTGTGGCCTTTTGCCGGCACGCTATTTGCGTAAACAGCCACACCCAACCGATGCCGGCCAGCAAGTCGATAGCGAGGACAACGGACATAGCATATCTGTCTGCCTTTTTGGGGCTGATATTAGCCAAAATGATGACGATGAAAACAAAAATCCACAGTAAAAAAGTAACGTACATTAATTTTGTGCTGTTTTCGCTCTCAGCCGGTCCATGACCGGCGCCGTGGGTCGCAGGCCCACTTTGAGCGAAAAAGAGCCACTTAAGTTTGCCGGAGGCAATGATCAAGCCCAGGGTTAGAATTGAGCCGATTAAATTGACGGGGGTCAGCCTGAACAATAGAGCCAGAGGATAAAAAAACCGGCTTTGCGTGTCTACAACCTGGCCCATAAAAAATCCACTTTATCCTTGCCGCCGACATCGCCCACGTCAAAGGTGTCCTCAAATATCAGCGTTAAGGTTTTAATCGGGGCGACCCACATCGCCGGCCACAAAACGATGAAAACAATCGCGCTGGTTAAGCCGCATAGAACCAATGCCTTAAGCCAGAATCGCCAATCCCGGTCGTTGAAATAGCCAATGATAGCCAGCAGCAAGATACATGGGATAAGAAGTTGCGACGGCATTTTGGTTAAAAAACTCAGGCCGACAAAGACGCCGGAGATGATGGCAATTTTTTGTTCCGGTTTGGTTAACAGCAAGGCAAAGGAGAGAAACGAGGCGATCATAAGCGCTCCCGCCAGCGCGTCGCCATTGACAATTCTGGAGTGGGCTACCCAAAAAGGGTTTACCGCCAACAGGCCAACGCCCAAAATGGCGGGCCATTTTCCAAGCAGCGGCCTGGCAAAAGCGTATATAAAGGGGAGGGCTAACGAAGTAAGTAATACGCCCGATAAACGCATTGCGCCCACGCTTAAACTGAGGTTATCCATCTGGAAATTTACAAACTCTTCCAGCGTGGCGTTAGCGGCCCATAGACTTTGCAGCCACAAGATTACAGCCTCGCCCCAGGTAATGGTGATACCCGGATGAAAGTGCCAGTAGGTTTCAGCCAAATCGCCTGAGCGGAGGGCCAGCAAGAATTGACCGGCCCCGTGTATCCAGCGGCGTTCATCGATGGTTAGAAATGTTCCCAGGTAAGGGAGCTTAACGGCCAAAGAAATTATAAAAAAAACAAAGCCCAATCGAAAATCTGAGCTACGCATTCAGTGTCCTCTATTACCCAAATGTTGCGAGTATTTTTGGTTTGACATAGAGGAGTGCGGAATTCATTCCGCTTTGGGTCGCTTTGCAGAATTTATTCTGCACTCCTACGCTTCTGGTCCACACTATGTGGTAAATACTCATTGTTGCACGGTAATTGTACCCAGAATAAAACTATTCTGCGCTTCATTGTCGACTAAAGTTAATCGTTGTCCTGTTTCCAGATGATACCAACCCACCACCAGCTGATATTCGCCTTTTGGGGTTGCGGCGGGTAAAGATATGGATACGCGGTCCGTAATCCACTCGTTGGGATGCCAGGTGTTGGTGGGCCATTGCCCTTGCCCCGGCTGAACATCGGCTTGGGCTGCTACACTGCCATCAGAGTCGAGCGCATGCACAAATGTGGTAAAGGCGTATGGCATCGACTGCAAGGCCTGCCAGTACAGCGTTAGCGTCAATGTTTCTCCGGCGGCGGGCGCGCTGTTGCTAATATCAAAACCGCGCAGGGCTATCCGGTGCGCAAAGTTGGCCTCGATGGGGGTGGATATCGCCTCTGCCGGTTTTGTGCGGCCAACGGGTATGGTTGCAATTTCAGTCCAATCCTCGCTGCCGTCCACCGTTGCCCACAGAGGATAATTGCCACGCGGCATATCAGCCGGTAGCGTTAAAGTATAGTGTCCCTCTATGGCCGATGGCCCTTTGGGGTCAATCGCCGGGGCGGGGGCGCTTTCTGCCTGTACTTGTCCTGTTTCATCACGCAATTGTAGTTGAACCGATTCGTCTGAGGGCGCGGCAAGTCGCCAAATCAGGGTTACTTCCAGCGGGCTGCCGGGAGCGGCTAACTGTTGGTCGGTGGTGTAGGCCCGTAACAACAGGTTATCTCCAAAAGGGATTCTGCCGATTCTGGCCAGGGGCGGTTCTTTGTGCAGCCACACGTAATCGATTCCGGCAATTGTTAATTTATAAGCCGGCGGACGAACCTGGTAGTACGGCCAGAACTCAGGAAACGGCACGCCGTTTTGGATTTGCCGGTGATAGTTCAAGACATAATCGGCGGAGTAGGTATCGTAAGAATCGTGGTCTGTAATTTGTCCCACAAAAAAAGGCCAAAAACTTTGCTCGATGATGGTGGCTACTTTCAGGTGTTCGGCGTTGGGTTGTTTGTTGAGCCAGGCCGCGGCTTCTTCCATACCGTCGCCCCAGCCAACTCTAATCAGGCGAGGGGCCAGCCACGGCCCGCCAACTAAGGGGTTGTAGTAGGTCAGGTAATACGGGTAGTAAGAAACGCTAAAGCCTAGCAGCAGCCCCGCAAATCCAAGCTGGTAAATATTTAGACGCGCAAAGCGGAGGTTAATTGTTAAAGGACGATTCTGTTTTAGCCGGTCATAAATCATCTTTAAACCAAAAGCGGCCACAATGCACAGCGCAAAATAGATGGGCAGCAGGTACCGGCCATCGCGTTTGTCGCCAAGCGTGAGCATCAGGGTGAACAGGCCAATCCACAGTAAAAGTCGGGTCGCCCACCACCGGGCAGCGCTCTCCGGCGACTCTTTTCGCAGCCAGGGAATGAAGAAAAGCAGGCCCAGAATCATCAAGGGGGTTGTTTTTAATAGCCAATTAATGGGGTAAAACAGAAACCCCAAATTGGGCATCTTTGAGCTGAACTCAGGGATGAGGGTGTTAGAAATATTTCCCACATCTGCCGACTGGTCGACCCAGCCAACGATGGTTTGCCATACCTCAAGCGGCGCTACCCAGATAGCCGGCCAAAAAATAACAACCGTTATCAGGGCGACTCCGCCCCAGACCAGCCCCACTATCACCGCCCGATGCAGCGTTTGTCGCCGGTAAATGACTTCCAGAAGCATAGTCAGCCCGGCAAAAGGCAGCAAGGCATAGGCGGTAGATTTACTTAAAATGGCAAACCCTGTCATAACCCCGGACAGAATCAACAGACTCCACGACCACTGGCGCAGCGTGGTCAGGAATAGAAAAATTGAGAAGCCGGCAAAAACCGATACCAGCGCGTCATGATGCAACAGTTGCGAGTGGGCCAGGTGGAGCGGATGAAAAGCCAGCAACAGCGCCGCAATGATAGCCGGCTTTCTATCCAGCGAGCGCAAGAACCAGAAAACGGCAACGACGCTCAGGGTTGCCAGCAAGACCGTCGGCAAGCGCATCCACGGTAAAATTGTGGGGTCAATGCGCTGGTAATTGTCCGGCAAACTTCCAACATAGGCCAACAGCGACCCGGCGGCTCGATGATTGAACAGGTAATCCAGCATAAGCCCCAGGCTACCCGACCACATGGTAGTAACGCCCGGATGCCCGGTTTGCAGCGTTAATTGCCAATCGGCGGTCATTAACCCTGTTAAAAATGACATCGAGCGGATAGCCCACCGAGGCTCGTCGGCGGTAATAAATTTGCTCAGGGCCAGGAGTCTGGGGATGAGCGCAACCAAAAACAGTCCCAGTGCAATTACAGCGTCGCTATTAAGCAGGGCGTTAAACGCGAAGATGTTTTTCTTTTGTAAATTGTCAACTGATGAAAATGTCATTGTATTATTTGGCATAGTTCAAGTTAGAACTCCACCGTAACGGGAAACTTTAAACACTCAATTCTCTCAGATGTATCGACCACAACGCCTTTTACTATTTGCCCATTGATTGTGATTTTAAGGCACGTTTCCAGCCAGTACTCTCCCGCAGGCAATGTGTCGGGCAATGATACAGGATAGGAGGCCGGTATTACATCGCCGCGCTGAAACGCTTCGCCGGTGGGAGTTTGAGCAAAAAGCGGTTTTGTAGCGGTCAGTATAGTCTCCTGGGGGGTGTTGGCAAATAGTCGCAACTCCAACTCGACCCCCTCGGCCATATTAAATTCAGGCTTTTGGAGGGGCTGCCAGTATAAAAGCAGTTCTGCTTCATTGCCCGTTTGCCAGGCGGCGGGTTTAAGCTGATAGCCTACCAGTTGAACCAGACCGGCAAAGGCAATGTTTTGCGCGACAGCCTCGTTGGGCAGTTCTCGTTCTGCAACCAGGGCTAAAGTTGAGGCTTGATTGGCCTCGGTTAGTTGGCCGGTTTTGTCAATCGACAGGGCCAGCCGTCCGCCGGGAAATTCAATCGGGGAGATGTCACCGGATTCGTCGCCTAAACCCAGGTGCAAGTCATAAGCGTCGGCAAGAGTATCTTTTGTTTGAAGCGAACACATGCTTTCTATGATTGCGCCCGGCGTGTCAACCTCAGCGGCAAAGCCGGGCGTTGGAGCGCAAGTTGCCAGCCAGGTTATCTCGTCATCGGTCACTGTCGATAAGCCCGCCCACAAGCGTTCGTCGTTAAGCCCTAAGTTTTGCCAAAAGAGGATTAACTCTCCCTTTGGCGTGATGTTGTAGCCAAAGATGTTGATTGCGCCCGGCAAGCTGTTTTCTTGCCAATTTACGTGATGTTCAATGGGGTTGCGATATACCCAGGCGTATTCTAACCCGTTAAGCGTGACCCGGTAAACGGGGGGGGAGTGCCGGTCAAAATAACGCCACACGTCGTCATTTCTTTGGGTATGGCGCTGCAACTGGTTGATGTAATAGACCAGGTAATCCGCTGCCATAAAGTCGCCCGCCTGCCGGGGAAATTTACTGGTTTGACCCACAAAGAAAGGTTTTAAGGTTCGTTCATACCAGGTGATGACCTTTAGCGACGCGGCGTCGGGTTGCCGGTTAAGGTACGTCGCCACCTCCTTCATCCCCTCGCCCCAACCGACGATGGTCATGATTTGGGCGGCGACGCGATTGCCGCCAAACAGCGGGTTGTAGTAGGTCAGGTAGTAGGGGTAGTGACTAACCACAAACCAGCCGTGAACCGCAAAAATAACGACTGCCAATATCGGCATTGTCCAGCGTCGAACAGGCCATTTATTGTTGAGATTAACTAGCTTATCCACCAACCACAGCAACCCCATTGCCACAAAAATGTCGATGACGGGGATAGCGGGCAGAAAATAGCGCACCATCTTTTTTGAGGCATAGGTTTCAAATAGCAAAAATGTAACCAGAAATAGAGCCAGGGCCGTTAATACAGCGTGTTTGAAAATGTATTGGCGTAGAGAGGTTGGGAAATTGGAGCGAAAAAGCTGCCAGGTCGCCACCGGCAAAATTAACAACCCGATGATTTCCAAAGGCGAAGCCCGCAGCGGCCAGCCGATTGGATAAAAAAGCGGCCCGGGGTTATCAGAGATTTGACCCAGGAAATAGTGCAGGTGTCCCTCGGTGGCTATGTCGGCGCTTTCAATAAAAACGTGTTTGATAACTGCGCCCGGAATAACCCACATAGCCGGAAAGAGCGCGACAAACGTTATCAGGACAATAACGCCCCACAGAATTCCTTCAAGCGCCAATTGTTTAATCTTGGCCCAATGGAATGATTGTGTTTGTACCCAGGAGTAGTAAACCCCTATTACGCCCACCAGTCCGGCCAGGGGAATGGTAAACCAGCCCACCGGCTTACTCAAGACAGCCAAACCGGCCAGAATTGCCGAGATAATCAACCAACGTAACCCCCACCCTTTTAACCAGTAGCCAATCATAGCCAGCAGAGAAAGCACAATGAACGTGGTCGTCAGGGCGTCGTGGTGCAATACGCGGGAGAGACTGATGTGAAAGGGGTGAATTACCAGCAGCAACGTGGCGGTCAGGGCGACTCTTTCCGGCAGCAGCTTGCGCAACATCAAATAAAACAGCACAATGAATAGCGCTGACAGAAATACAATGGGCAGGCGGGTCAGCCTGACCAATTCAGGGGTAGTGTGGTAATCGTACATCGAGCCGGCCAGACTCTCTAAATGGGCCTGCAAACTCACGCCGGGGGGCGCTGTTTGCCAGTAATGCAGCAGAAAACCCAGGCTTCCGGCCCACATCGTTGTCACTCCGGGGTGGAAGCCTTGTAAGGTGCAGCCCCAGCCATTGGTCTCAAAGCTGCGCCCGTCACGGATAGGCGGGCAGATGTAATCATCATACAACAGCCCGCTAATAAAACCGTGCGACGCTCTGACCCAGTATGGTTCATCGACCGTGACATATTCATCCAGACCCCCAATGCGTGCAGTCAACGCCAGCAGAAACAGGCCGATCAGCATGATCGGGAATTTTAATGAGGCAAATTTATTATTTGTAGCCATATAATGTAATTTTCAAACATGCGTATGGCGAGAAGAAGTCGAGTCCCCCTCACACCCCCCGCACCATAGGCGACTATTTTTTACACCGTTTCTACCTTGATTTCGGCACACTTGTTCAGCCGGTAGTCGTTGGTCAAAAAGATGTCACAGCCGGCGGCGATGGCCGAGGCCAGGTGAATGGCGTCGGGAGTTTTGAAACCGTAGCGGGCGCGTAGTTCGGTGGCCTGGTCGATGGTGGGGCGGGTGAGGGGAAGAATAGTGGCGATGATGTTGGCAAAGTAGTTGTTAAAGGCAGCTAACAGGGCCGTTTCGCCGTCACGCAAAGGTTTCACCCGGCATTCCAGGCGGGTCAAGTCGCTGCACAGTTGGATGACGCCGGGTTGGGCCAGGCGGGCGCTCAAAGCCTGGGCATAGGGGGCCACATTCTCAACCAGGTAGATCAAGGGGGCCGAATCAAGGTAAATGCGTGGCATCAGTCCTCCCAACTTTCCCTCTCGGCCTGAATTTGGGCGTCAATCTCTTCTTTAGTCCGGGGACGGTAGCCGCTGGCCTGGAGAGCCTGGTGAATGGCCTCCAGGTTGGTTAGAAAAGCGGTGTTTGTTTCAGCCTCATCCGGTGGATGAATCTTTTTGACCTCTTGCAGCAGGTGAAAATCTTTCATACTGATCACGGCCGCAATCGGCTCGCCAAACTTCTCCACCACATACTCAGTTCGGCCATAGCCAACTTCATTGAGAATCCGCTTAATCTGCGCTCGCAGGTCCGAAGCGGAAATAGATTTTAGCATCGTTGCCTCCTGGTATTTTGTACAATTTGTACGAATTGTAAGATTTGATAGAATTATAGCCGGCTAAGTCAGGAATGAGAAATGTGAAAGATGAAGTGGGAAGTAGGGCCGGCTACTTTAGAATAATCGGTTCCGGTAAAGTAACCGCCCCCACGTTAAATATTTCATCTCCGGCCAGATAGTAAAGCCCTATCAACATTGTGTACGAGCCGGGGTCAACCTCTAAGAGGGGGATGGTGTAATGAGCTACCATCGTCTCCCGGCGATCCAACGTTGTAAACCCCTGTTCGGGCAAAATGTCGATGCCGGCCACCCGCCGGCCCTCATCATCGAGCAACTGAATAAAAACGGTAAAATCGGCCACGGCTTTGGACCAGCCCTGCCATGCTAAATCAACAACCAGCGTGCCATTTGCCCGATGCCGCCTAATTCCGGCTAATTTTACTTGATCGCCCATAATAAAGTAAAGTGGTTCAAAATCCGGTGGGACCCCCGCTTGTAGGTGCGACTCAAAATCAACTTGGGTCGAGTTGAGCCGGTAAGTTTGAATTTTGTAATTGTCATTCTCTTCTGTTTGCGCCAAATCGCCGTATTTCTCAAAGAGAAGGGGTAAGAGCGCGGTCGGGTCTGCATCGCGCTGATCCTTTTCTCGTCCTCCGGCCAAACCGGCAATCAAGTGGACGGTTCTATAGCCGGACAGTTCTGAGGTTAGCGTTTGTCTCACGGTTGCCTCGTCAACGGGTAGATAGAGGAAACGGGCTTGGCCTTGATAGACAAAATCCAGAGTGTAGTTGGGCCGGGGAGAATCGGCCTGGCGAGGCAGGATGAATATCGCTTCGGGATCAGTTTCGCTTTCCATGCGCTCCGCCAGATTGATAATTGGCACGTCGTGATAAAAGGCCACTCTGGGATGTCCGGCCCAGGTCAAAAAGTAATCCCGATAGGTATCAAAGGGCAGCCAGACCAGGCTGATAAGGAGGAACGGAACCAGGGCCGGCCACGGAGCAAAGCTTTTAAATTTGCTCTCAGCCGGTTCGTGACCGGCGTTTTGGTCACGGGCCTGAACGGGGCGGGATTTGACGTTTCCCAACCATTCGCATAGCCATTGATATGCCTCCACCCAAGCCAGGGCAATAAAGATGTAAGTTGGCGGGATGGCGCTTATCATCCGAAAGTGGAAGGGAGAACCGGCAATGGTCAGGATGGCCGGAGCCATGGTTGCGCCCCAGTAAACCAGCAGAAACAGGTAGGGCAGTTGCCTGCTCCGTTTGAGGCTAATCGCTGCTCCGGCAACAAAACATACCGCCAGAATTGGGTCCAAAATGGGACGTCCCTGTAAATTAGAAAACCAGCGAACATCGCCGTCAAGAGCTAAAAAAGGCCGGGCGTGGGCGACAAGGCTGGCCGCTAATATAGACAGGGCGTCGATTGGCCCGGCAGCGCGACTAAAGATGGAGAGCCGTAACGAGCGCTCGGCTTCCGGGCTTGGACCGGAAAGCAAAGCCAGAAACATTGGTAGAGCAACAATTGCCACGACAAGAGAGTAAAACCCCAACGCTTTCCAGCC
>JAJRVO010000561.1 GCA_024277275.1 Chloroflexota bacterium | reverse complement strand
TTAGTAATGAGAATTAAATAACTGTCCCTCAACATTGTAATTGGTAAATGGTAATTGGTTATTAAGCCAATCCCTAATTACTAATTACCATTTACTGCGCTCTGAAATGAGACAGTTATTTAATCCCGATTCCTTAAGAACTTGAGGAGGTCAAACGAATAATGCGTTTTATGGCTGGTTTCTTAATTGGAATGGTCATTGGGGCGGCGGCTGTTTTGTTGACTACGCCCCAAAGTGGCAGTGATTTGCAGCAGGGGGTTCGCTTGCGTTTTGATGGGCTTTTAGATGAGGGGCGCAAAGCTGCCGCCTTGCGCCGGGCCGAGCTGGAAACCCGGTTGGCGGAGTTGCAGGCCGGATAGTCTATTTTAGCGCTGTGTTTAGAATTTTATTATAGATTTTTTTGGCCTGGGCCAGTTCTGAATCATTAAATAACTCGGTGCGAGCTTTCTGAGCCTGTTTGATAAGGGCCAACGTATGGCTAACATCTTCACCCTTTAGCTTGAAGGTTTTGCATATTTGTGTTCCGGCCATTAGGAGGGGCAGGTAAAGGAATTCCAAATTCAGGGGGTCCCCCGTTTCAATGCTGTCAGCTATATGACTAGCAACGCCCTGACGCTCTTCCAGAGACCAAAAGTGGCGACCAAACGCCTGGGCAATCAAACCAAAACTGACGGCAACTGAGAGTCTGAGAACGTGATGATACCCCGTGGTGCGGAGTACATCCAGGCTGTCGCTGGTATCTACCTTTGCCGCCAGAGCTTGTTCCCAAATTGGAACTAGCAAGCCATTACGCCGGTTGGAGTTGCCAAGAAAGTATTGGCAACTGTAGGTTAAAATTTTAGCCATAATAATGGCTTCGCCAATTCTCAAAGGCAGACCCGCATCGGCAAATCTTACGGTTGTTTCACCGTAAAGATTGGCGTAGAGGGCTTCCATGCTTAATTCGCCTTTTAGTTTTACCTGTCGCAAATTTAGTTCTTGAACGGCCTTGTTAAAGAATTTGACTTCGTCCGCAGTCCAAATGGCTTCGTAGTTGTGCTTTAACGAGGGCATTTTTTTTAGAGGTTTTGGTTTGCCGGCCACCTTTAGTTTAAAAGATGCTTTTTTAACAGATTTTTCGGTGTAAGTTGCGCCCAGGCTGCCGACCAGATTAAGCCCAACCGGGCTATCAATAAGAGCTTTGCCTAGTTGGCTTTTAGATTCAGACGGCCTGACGCGCTTGGCCCCTTTTTGAGCCTTTGCTCTGGCTTCGACGGCCAGCGTATATTCGCCATTATCTGTATGCTCGGTGGTAGTTACCGGCACGGTTAGCAAACCGGCTTCACCGGCGGGTAACTCAAGCTCTAGTTGAGGGTCTTTCACCGTAAGAAACTGTTTGCTTCCCCGGAATAGTCCCCCCGATTGCGGTACGCCGATTTTAAAATTAGCCGTTATAGGCACGTTAAACACGTTTTGAAGAAATAGATACAAATAGGTCACTTGTTCGGGCGCAATTTGAGCCGGTTCAAAGTACCCCGCATATTGTAATCCCCCTGTCACATATCGCTCCGGGGTGGCGATATATTCGCCAATAATATCTGGATAGGAAACAGCCATATTTGTCCCCTCAACTTAAGATATAACTTGTCATAACTTGTCTTATTGGAAGCATATCACTCCCTGCATTTTTTGTCAATGGCGCGAGTATAATCGGGTTAATTTAATAATTTTCCAGCCAATCTCGCTGATAGTGCGCCACAATAACCTGTAGCATGTTAACGCTGTAGTGGGCAATCAGCGTCACCAATAACTCACCCGACCAAACGAAGAGGATGGAGAAGAGAATATTAATTGTGCCGGCCACAACCATACCTAACTTTCCCTGGGGTTGGTGCATCAGCCCAAAAATAATGGAGGTCCCAATAATTAGCCAGGGTAGCGGGATAATTGCTTGAAACCCGCCAATCCACAGGCTGCGGAAGAGTAGTTCTTCCATTGCCACGGGAGGTAAAAAGGCCAGGGCGACCAGTAGCCACTCGCTGCGCCGGCGCGGGAGAATGTTGCGGATAAGCCACGGCGAGTAAATATCCCGGCCAAAATGCTTGATAAGCTGCAACGTGACCAGATTAACGCTCAGTTGGGTGGCGATGCCTACGCCCAGTCCCAGCCCAAGACTCTGCCACGGAACGCTCACAGTCAGGCCCAGATTTGCCGCCGGTAAACCGCTTAACCAGGCCAGGCACAAGCACAAGCCGACCAGTACAACACGTGCAATCGACTCCGGCCAGGATAGCAGCAGGTTGAAATCGGGCTGAAATTCTTTGAGCAAAAGGTGACTGCGATAGGTCATCCAGGCGATGAACCCGGTGAAAAGCAGAATAGCCAACCGGGCCAGATTAAGCCAGAGATGTGGCAAGTTTAACATAGTTGTAAACCTCAGTTCGATAATAAAACTATTGGACGCGGATTATGCGGATTATGCGGATTGAATCAAAAATCAAAAGAAAAAATCCGTAAAATCTGCGCAAATCCGCGTCCAATTAAAATTCTGTTGTAACTACTCAGCTATACCCTGTAAAGCAGCCTGAAGGCCGGTAATTAGTAATTGGTAATTAGTAA
>JAJRVO010000045.1 GCA_024277275.1 Chloroflexota bacterium | reverse complement strand
GCTGTAACTATCGGTGCGGAGTTCGCCCGCTACCCTCTTTTGCACATCGTTGAGGAAATCTTGAATTACGGTTTGTTGCATGGGGTATCACCTTATTTAGTATCTTAACAGTTGAGTCCTTGCTTTTTGGGCAAGAAAATTCAGGTTATCCGGGGAGTAGGGAGTAGGAAGTAGGGAGTAGAGAATTTTCCCTTACTTCTTACTCCGTCGAACGCAAAGCCTTCGCACTTCCTACTTCCCGTTTGTTTGGTTCTGGCTTGTCCAGGTTAGGAGATTTGGAGATTGGAGATTAGGGTGTGACAATCCCCAATCTCGCCGCTCGTAAGAGTTCAGTAAACCCGCTTAAGAGAACACCTGCGATACAGTAATTGGTAATTGGTAACTGGTAATTACCAATATCCAATTACTAATTACATCTTTCTGACGCTCATTTGGGCGGTTTCACTGAATATTTACCGCCGCTCAATTTCCATCCTTAATCTATCATCAAAAAGGGCAATTGTCCAGACCCAATTTTACTCCTGAATGCTTAGATTGTCATTTTACAGGATTGAGCATCATCGACTGGTCACTGTTATCCAATTATGCCGGCTGTAAAAAGCATTGATAGACTTCTGCCCAGGCTTCGATGTTTTCAGGTTGGTAGATTTCAATGGGAAAAGAGCGTTTTACAATCGCTCGCCCTTCGTCTAGTGAGTTGATGCGTCCCAAAGCCAGCATTTGCAGCAAAATATTGCCGATGGCGGTAGCCTCAACCGGGCCGGTTATCACCCGACGGCCCGTGGCGTTAGCAGCAAATTGATTGAGTAACCGATTCTGCGTACCTCCACCCATAATATGCACCACCGTGATGGGACGACCAGTCATCTCCTCCAACTTATCGACAACCCAACGATATTTGAGGGCCAGGCTTTCCAGGATACCGCGAATGAACGCGCCCTTACTTTCGGGCGGCGTTTGCCCGGTACGTCGGCAAAAATCCCGGATGCGAGCCGGCATATCACCCGGCGCAAGGAAGGAATCATCTTCCGGGTCAAGCAGGGCGGCAAATGGCGCAGCTTTGGCCGCCAGGTGAGTTAACTCATCGTAAGAAAGTTCATCGCCCTCTTGCGCCCACGTCCGGCGACACTCCTGTACCAGCCATAAGCCCATTATATTCTTGAGCAACCTGATGGTGTTTTGTACCCCACCTTCGTTGGTAAAGTTGTAAGCCAAACTTTTCTCGTCGATGACCGGGGCGGCAGTCTCGACCCCCATAAGAGACCAGGTGCCGGAACTGAGATAAGCAAACTCATCAACATCTGCTTTAGCCACCGGCGCCGCTGCCACGGCACAGGCTGTATCGTGGCAGCCGGGCGCAATAACGGGGAGGTCACAGCTTAGACCAACTTTTTTGGCAATGGTCGGGAGCAGCGAGCCAAGCTCTGTGCCAGGCTGGATGACCTCCTGGAAAATGTGAGCGGGCAAGCCTAGTTTTTCCAGCAAAGGCGTGGCCCACTGATTTTGTTGCATATTAAAGCATTGGCTGGTGCTGGCAATGGTAAATTCGTTGCATTTGCGGCCGGTGAACCAATAATTGAACAAGTCTGGCATCATCAACAGCGAGTCGGCAATTTCCAGAGCCGGCGATTTCTGTTGAGCCATAGCCAGCAATTGAAAGAGGGTGTTCAGTTGCATAAATTGAATACCGGTTTGGGCAAATATCTCTTCACGCGGCACAATTTCAAAAGATTTTCCCACCATACCATCGGTCCGGCTATCGCGGTAGTGATAGGGATTGCCGATGAGATTACCGGCCCGGTCCAGCAGACCAAAATCGACCCCCCAAGTGTCCAGGCCAAAAGCGGATAGCTCACTGTCCAGTTCGTTGACGGCCTTGGCCAGGCCATGTTTCATTTCGCTGAAAAGGTTGAGCGCATTCCAGTGCAAACTGTCGTGGATGCGAGTCGAGCCATTGGCAAAGCGATGCATCTCTTCCAGCGATAGTTGTTCGCCGTCAAAACGTCCCACTACGGCCCGGCCACTTTCCGCGCCCAGGTCAAAGGCTAAAAAATTGGCTGTTTTGGTCATGAGTTTTACCCTAAAAGCTAGTATTGCCCATATAGCGGTCCAAAGTTGGCGCAGGCCCGGAAATCGGCTCCCTGCGGCTCATTTGCCCCGAAGGCGGCCCAGGTACTCGGTCTGAAGACGCGCTCTTCCGGGATGTTGTGCATATAAACCGGGATGCGGAACATTGAGGCCAGGGTAATCAGATTGGCCCCGATATGGCCGTAGCTGATAGCGCCGTGATTTGCGCCCCAATTAGCCATCACCGTGTACACATCTCTAAAGGGGCCGCTGCCGGTAACGTTGGGCACAAACCAGGTGGTGGGCCAGGTGGGATTGGTGCGCTGATCCAAAACATCATGCACCTCCTGTGGCAAGTCAACGGTGTATCCTTCGGCGATTTGCAGGGCCGGGCCTAGCCCCTTAATCAGGTTGAGACGACACATCGTAACCGGCATCCCGCCCCGGGTCCGGAATCGGGTCGACCAGCCGCCCCCCCGGAAATACTCCACCATCGAAGTATGCCAGGTGGTGGCACCAAGACACTGACCAACCTCCTCCGGCGTAATTTCCCAGTAAGGTTTCATGGCCGGTTGGCCGTCGATAGATTGCCGGCCGGTGCCGTCCAGGGTAGTCGGGCCGGAGTTGATGAGATGCAGAATACCTCCCTCAGCCCGTCCTGTTAGCTCGTAACCAGTCACACGCTTGACCGCTTCGGGACTCCAGTAAGTTCGCACGTCGGAAAAAATCTGGGCTGTGCCGGTCAGCAAGTGACCAAAGAGCATTGAGATGCCGTTCAGCGCGTCGTTCTCTGTAGCGACAATGTAGGGCTGGCGGATGCCCGTCCAGTCAAAAGAGGTGTTGAGGATGGCTTCCATAAAGTCGCCGTTGGGGAAGTGGTCGGTCCATTGGCGCTGCCCCTGAAAACCGGAGGCGATGGCATTGTGGCCCAGGGCTTCCTCGCCAAAGCCCAGTTCGGTCAGGCGGGGATTGCCCACCATCAAATCGCGCACAATCAGCGCCATTTTAATCGAGTCGGCCCAGGCCTGGTCTTTCTGCTCCGGGCTGTGCTGCATTTCAGGGGGATTGTAATCCTTGCCTCGCCGGCAATTTTCATTGGCCCAGGCCAACGCTTGTTCAAACTCCACCGGATCGTAGATTTCTTCCTCAATCCGGCGAGTGACTTCGCTCATATCAATAGCCTCGACCCGCATGCCGAGGAAATTTTCAAAGAGAGGCTGGTCTACAATTGACCCGGCAATGCCCATCGACGTTCCACCTATCGACAAATATGACTTCCCGCGCATCGTCGCCACAGCCAGTCCGGCCCGGGCAAATTGCAGCAGCCTCTCCTGCGCATCGGCGGGGATAGACGTGTCGCCCGTGTCCTGCACGTCGCGCCCATAGATGCTGAAAGCCGGCAGCCCTTTTTGGCTGTGTCCGGCCAGAACCGCCGCCAGATAGACCGCCCCCGGACGCTCGGTGCCGTTGAAGCCCCACACCGCCTTGGGAATGTCGGGGTCCATATCCATCGTTTCCGCCCCGTAACACCAACAGGGCGTAACCGTGATAGACAGGCCAACGCCTTCTTTTTTAAATTTTTCTGCGCACCGGGCCGATTCGGCCACCCGCCCGATGGTACCATCGGCGATGACGCACTCAACCGGCAGGCCGTTGGCGTGGCGCAAATTCTCGCTGACGAGGTTGGCAACGGATTGAGCCATCGCCATTGTCTGCTCCTCCAGCGACTCGCGTACGCCGCCTAATCGGCCATCAATGGTCGGACGGATACCAACTTTGGGCATGTCGCCGATGAGCCTGTTTTTTGGAGGATTCATTTGTATATCTTTTACATTAGCCATTTTATGCTCCTTGCAAGAGTTATTTTTTGTCTGATTGTAATTATTCAGCCATGTCATTTCGACCGTAGGGAGAAATCCCCATGATGTGATTTTTATCCAACCAAATAACTGGTAAAAATCGGGCTTGGTATAAATCTTATCCGACAAACGTGCTGTTAATTGCTGCGTCGTAGGGATTTGCGCATCTCTTTGATGCGACCGTCGCAAGCTCCTCGAAATGACATGAGGCTGAGTAGTAACTGATAATCTTGCTGATTACTGCGACCACTCTGTAGGCGTGCGGTCCCAGCGATGCTTGCGCAACTCAGCCATCAACTCGTCGGATAGACGAGCGCCGTCGCTAACAGCAATGTTGGCTTCAATATGAGGTAATTTGCGCATACCGGGAATAATGGTACTGACGGCGTCGTTCATCAAAATGAAACGTAGGGCTAACTCCGGCATGGTCATCTCTGCCGGGACTGCCGGGCGCAGAGCCTCGGCGTGGTCTACGCTGGAATTCAGGTTTTCCGGCACAAAGTAGGTGTTGCGCCAGTCGCCTTCGGGCCAGGTGGTATTTTTGGTCAGGTTGCCGGTCAGCGTGCCCTCGTCAAAGGGAACCCGGGCGATAACGCCGATATTCAATTCGGCACACAGGGGAAACAACTCATCTTCCGGGTTCTGGTCAAAGATGTTGTAGATGACCTGTACGGCGTCGACCATGCCCGTCCGCAGCGAATTGAGGGCGTTTTCCGGCTCCCAGCGGTTGATGCTGATGCCGGTGGCGTTAATCAAGCCCTG
>JAJRVO010000560.1 GCA_024277275.1 Chloroflexota bacterium | reverse complement strand
GGGTCAAATGATTCGCCACATTCGGGTGCGACGCCTCATCTTTAGCGAGCAGGACCGGATTGGCATTGGCACTTTCCAACCCAAAGACGAGAAAAACCAGGACTCAACCGAGCTAACCGGCGATATCAACTACCGCAAAATCGCCATCTACGGCAGCGACAGCGACCCCCGCGCCTTCAACTTCGACGGCGAATTCAACATCGCCAACCGGGGCATCATCGAGTTCATTGAGATGCTCAAACTGGACGTGGCCTTTCTTTACGACCTGCTGGGCGCCAGCCAGGAACACAAAATCAAATCCAAAAAGTTCGCCCAAACCGACATCGACGAGGTAATTTTGGGACACACCAACGAACCTGAATATCGGCGGCTGGAGGATAACGAGTTTATGGAGGCCCTCAAAGACCGCACCGTCCGCATCGACGTGCCTTACATCACCAAGCTCAAAGACGAAATTCGCATTTATGCGCGTGATTTCAACGCCAGGAGAGTGCCGGTACACATTGCTCCCCATACGTTAGAAATGGCCGCAATGTGGGCCGTACTGACTCGGCTGGAAGAGCCAAAAAAGGCCAATCTGACCCTGCTGCAAAAGCTCAAGCTCTACGACGGCAAAACTCTACCCGGCTTTACCGAGGACAACATCAAAGAACTACGCAAGGCGGCCCAGCACGAAGGGATGGAAGGCATCAGCCCCCGCTACGTGCAAGACAAAGTCAGCAATGCCCTGGTGAACTTTCAAGAAGATGGTTACATCAATCCCTTTATGGTGATGAACGAACTTGAATCGGGGCTTAAAAAGCATCCGCTCATCACCAGCAAAGAGCAGCGCGAACGATATCGGGAGTTGCTGACCGTGGTCAAAGATGAGTACACCGAGATTGTCAAAAACGAGGTGCAGCGAGCCATCAGCGCGGATGAGGAAGCCATCAAGCGACTCTGCGCCAACTACATCGACAACGTTAAGGCTTACACCCAACGCGAGAAAGTAGTCAACAAATTTACCGGCCAGGCCGAGGAGCCGGATGAACGGCTAATGCGCAGCATTGAGAAAAAGATTGACATCCCGGACAGCCGCAAAGACGATTTTCGGCGCGAGATTATGAATTACATCGGCGCCCTGGCTATCGAGGGCAAAACGTTTGACTACAAAACCAACCAACGGCTCAACAAAGCCCTTGAACTCAAGCTGTTTGAAGACCAAAAAGACAGCATCAAGCTAACCTCGCTGGTGAGTCGGGTCATCGACAAGGAAACCCAGGAAAAAATTGACGTGGTTAAAACGCGGCTAATCCAAAACTTTGGTTACAACGAGCAAAGCGCCACCGACGTGCTCAACTACGTAGCCAGCATCTTTGCTCGCGGCGATGCGGAAGGGAGCTAGTGGGTAGTGGCAGTGGACAGTGGGCAGTGGGCAGTAATCAGTGAACACTACCCACTACCCACTACCCACTACCCACTGATAATAAAATCTTATGCAACGAGTCCAACGCGATCTCAACCGTTTTCGCCAAATTGTGCGGGGACAGATAAAAAAGAATCTACGCAAGTATATGTCGCAAGGGGAGATGATTGGGCGACAGGGCAAGCGTTTGGTCAGCATCCCCTTGCCGCAGATTGACATTCCGCGCTTTCGGTTTGGGTCTAAACAAGCCGGCGGGGTTGGTCAGGGCGAGGGGGAGGTGGGCGATCCCATTGCCCGCGGCGACCCGCAAGAAGGGGAAGGTCAGGCCGGCAGCGAGCCTGGCGAACACATCATCGAAGTCGACATTACCCTGGAAGAGTTAGCCCAGATTTTAGGGGAAGAATTGGAACTGCCCCGGATTGAGCCTAAAGGCAGCAAAAAAAACATCGTCAGCGAGAAGGCCAAATATACGCGCATCCGGCGGGTTGGCCCGGACAGCCTGCGTCACTTTAAGCGCACCTACAAAGAAGCGTTGCGTCGACAAATAAGCAGCGGTCTGTACGACCCGCACAATCCCGTCATTATCCCCATCCACGACGATGTGCGCTACCGCTCCTGGAAAGAAACGCCGGTCCCCGAAAGCAACGCCATTATCATCTATATGATGGATGTATCCGGCTCTATGGGGCGCGAACAGAAGGACCTGGTTCGCAACACCGCTTTTTGGATTGAAACGTGGCTGCGCAGCCAGTACAAGCAAATCGAGATTCGTTACATCGTCCATGATGCAGCCGCCAAAGAGGTCGACAAGGAGACATTTTACCACATCCGCGAGGGGGGAGGAACCCGTATTAGCAGCGCCTACAAGCTCTGCGACAAAATAATTAATGAACGCTACCCTCCCACCGACTGGAACATTTATCCGTTTCACTTTAGCGACGGCGACAACTGGGGCGACGGCGACACCGAAATCTGTCTGAAGCTGCTTGAAACAGAACTACTTCCCAAGAGCAATTTATTCTGTTACGGTCAGGTACGCAGCATGTACGGTTCGGGGAGTTTTTTGTACGAGCTTCAGCAGCATTTTGAGGATGACGACTTGCTTGCAACCAGTGAAATTGCCAGACACGAAGACATTTACGATGCCATCAAGTCCTTTTTGGGCAAGGGCAAGTAAGGAGTAGGGAGTAGGGAGTAGGGAGTATACAAATTTCCCTTACTCCCTACTCCTTACTCCCTACTTCCAAAGGCAGGTAGGCTCAAATGAAGCGCAATATATCACTACCACCCGACCTACAAAAAACCTGGGAAGAGATAGAAGAATACGCCAAAGGGTACGGGCTGGATTTCTTTCCCATTATCTTTGAAGTACTTGACTACAAGACCCTCTATGAGGTTGCCGCGCTGGGCGGCTTTCCCATTCGCTACCCGCACTGGCGTTTTGGGATGGAGTACCACCAGTTATCCAAAGGTTACACTTACGGCCTGAGCGTAATTTACGAAATGGTCATCAATACCGACCCCTCGTATGCCTACCTGCTTGAGGGCAACGAGATGGTCACCCAGAAAATGGTGATGGCCCACGTATCGGCCCACGTTGATTTCTTTAAAAACAATATGTGGTTTGCCCACACCAATCGCAAAATGCTGGATGAAATGGCTAATCACGCCACGCGAATTCAGCGTTTAATTAATCGCTACGGGCACGAGGCCGTAGAAGATTTTATTGATGTTTGCCTCTCTTTGGATAATCTAATTGATTATCACGCCCCCTATATTAAGCGGCCAGGGGCCAAAACCGAGGTTCCCATTGCCGGAGGCGAGGATGAGCCGCCCACCGTTGAGGGTCTCAAAGTTAACCGATCCTATATGCAGAACTACATCAACCCGCCGGAGTTTCTGGAACAGCAGCGACAAAAACTGATTGAAGAACAAGATAAAGTTCGTCATTTTCCTGAAAATCCCCAGAAAGATATTTTGCTTTTTCTAATGAATTACGCGCCCCTGGAACGCTGGCAACACACTATTTTAGAGATTATCCGGGACGAAGCCTACTACTACGCCCCGCAGGGAATGACCAAGATAATGAATGAGGGCTGGGCCTCGTACTGGCACAGCAGAATTATGACGGAAAGGGCTATGACCGACTCCGAGGTTATCAGCTTTGCCGACCATCACGCCGGGGTGGTGAGTACCAGTCCGGGCCGGCTTAACCCCTACAAGTTGGGGTTGGAGTTGCTGCGCGACATTGAGGAGCGGTGGGACAAGGGCAAGTTTGGCAAAGAATACGAGGAATGTGATGACATCCAGGCCAAACGTAATTGGGATCGGCAACTTGGCCTGGGGCGCCAAAAACTATTTGAAGTGCGACAACTGTACAACGACATCACCTTTATTGACGAGTTTTTGACCCCGGAATTTATAGAACAACAAATGCTTTTTAGTTTTGAGTACAACTCGTACAATAATTTGTACGAGATTGCCTCAAGAGAGTTTGAAACTATCAAAGAGAAACTGCTGTTTCAACTTACAAATTTTGGGCAGCCCTATATTTCCGTAGAAAATGGGAACCACAACAACAGGGGCGAACTATACCTGAAACATCGTCACGAGGGTATAGACTTAAAGCTGGATTATGCCAATGATACGATGCATAATTTGCACATAATTTGGACCCGCCCCATTCACCTTGAAACGGTTATCGACGAAGCGCCGCATTTGCTCACTTATGACGGCAATGAGTTTAGAAAGCAGAAGGTTTGATGTTAAGTCCTTTGCCTCGTTTCCAAACTGGAGTTTGGGAACGAGGCATTCATCATTCATTGTCCATCATTTTATACAAGGAGGCAACTTATTAACATAAAGCAACGTGTCATCAACCAGCTTGAACAGTTGGCTGCAAAAGGACCTGAGCATATCGGGGCTGTAGTTCAGAAAACGCCTGAACCAGGGTACATTGTTGGAATACCGGCTGAGGACGAGAGGGCCGGAGTATCGCTGAATGTGGCGGACTATGATCGCTACAGCGTTACTCTGCAACACCTGGAAGCGCAAGATAACAGCCTGACCATTAACGAGGATGACACGGAGAGCTATCTGCGCCAATGCGCCACGGAAATTACCAAGCGCCTGGTCTATCTTGACGAGCCGTTGACCCTGCTGGAACTGAACATTGTTGATGGCGTGGCTCAACTCCGTAGCGCGCCCCCGAAAAACACCCCTGACGAGTCGACCTACTGGGAAATATTTGTGCAGGCGACTCCGCATCCACGGGCTAAATTAACCCGCCACCACTGGACTGCCGCTACTCCTGCACAACGCTCCCTGGTGACTTATCCGGCCACATTCGCCACACTGGGCCGTCTAGCCGAGGATTTAGCTGCAAGCCTGACGGTATTATGTCGGTAACTATATCCGCAAGCTTCCGCTCGCTAGAAACATTCTGTAATTTACCCCCTACTCCCCATCTTCGACAATTTCTTGGCGGTTCACCCTTGTTGTCACTTTTTTATCTTCTTTAACGTAGCCCAGGAACTTGACAATAGCGTTAAGGCTTTCTGTGCCGGCGCTGATAATAAGGGCGGTGACAATAACGTCTAAAAAATCTCCTTGCTGGATGCCCAGAGGACGCAACACCCGCAGCCCGGCCCCAATTGACAAGAGAAAGCCAAAGAACAGGGAGATTAACCCCAAAATAAGTTTTTTGTCGATATCGATGCTTAGGCCGGTTGATTTTAGCAGTTGTTCAAACAAGCGGTCAATTAATTCCAGTAATTGTTGCACCGCCAGCCCCGCCGCAAAAGCCGGCCCAAGCGACAGTATGAGTTTGTCCATTTTTCCCCCGGTGAGTTTGGGTGAGTTTAGTGAGTTGGGTGAGTTGGGTGAGTTGGGTGAGTTAGTCACTCATTAAACTCATTAAACTCATTAAACTCATTAAACTCATTAAACTCATTAAACT